>SLKH01000012.1 GCA_007134665.1 Balneolaceae bacterium | reverse complement strand
CTCCGATGGGAAAAGACAACTCAGTACGATGCAGCACTTGAATTCGGTATCCTTGATAGCAGAATCCGTGGAAGTATCGGGTATTACCTGAAAGATACCGATGATTTGCTGATGAATGTTCCGATTTCAAGAGTCAACGGTTTCACAAGCTATACAGCAAATGTTGGTGCCGTCGAAAACCGGGGCTGGGAGTTTGAGCTTACAGCAGATATTGCCAGAGGTGATTTCTCCTGGACATCCAACCTCAACGTTTCTACGGTTGAAAATGAAGTGACCACACTTGTCGATGGTGAAGACCAGGTGTTCGGCCAGAATCTGCTCCGTGAAGGAGAATCACTTGGAGCCTTTTATCTTGTGCGTTATGCCGGCCCGAATCCGGAAAACGGAAATGCTCAGTGGCTCGATCTCGACGGTGAAGTAACCGAGTCATACAGTCTTGCCAACCGGGTGGTTGCCGGAGATCCATTTCCTGATTTCTTTGGAGGATTTACAAATACATTTGCCTACCGGGGAATTGATTTGAGGGTATTCTTTCAATACCAGCTTGGCAATGATATTTACAGGGCGGATGGAACCTTCACGGACTCCAATCTGAATTCACTGTTTAACCAGTCAACCCGGCAGAACGATTACTGGACTCCGGAGAATACCGATGCCGCCAATCCTAAACCTATACTGTTTACATCAAATGGATCGCAGAATAGTACAAGGTATCTTGAAGACGGGTCCTATCTCAGATTGAAACAATTAACGCTTGGTTACAGATTACCGGCTTCCCTGATTGGGCCGAATGTGAATGCACGAATATTTGCCCAGGGCGAAAATTTACTGACCTGGACGAACTTTAATGGATTGGATCCTGAAGCAGCTTCAGGCGGCAATATTCAGGCCTCTGATATTTTCTTCCAGATGCCTCAATCCAGAGTTATTTCACTCGGTGTAAATCTGACATTTTAATCAAGCTCTATTGAGCGACTTATAAACTTTTTTTGACTATGAAAAAGCTAAAATTATTATTAATTGCTATTGTAGTCGGCGGGTTAGCTGGTTGTGATATCCTGGATACGGAACCAAGACAGTCACTGCCCATCGACGATACACTTGAAGATGTTCAGGGCCTTCAGGGCCTTGTTACCGGTCTGTATGACGGAATTCAGCACCCTGATATTGCCGGCGGTAACTACAATGTAGTACCGGAAATACTGGCAGACAATGTTGTTTGGACGGGTAGTTTTACGAACTATCAGCGGGTACACCAACATGGTATGGTTCCGGAGAATCCAACGACCAACTGGTGGGTTATCTCCTATCGTACCATAAATATGGCGAATCTTCTTATCGAAGAAGCTCCGAACCTGATTGATGATCCTGATCTATCACAGGAAGATCTCGATGTGATTCTTGGCGATGCACATTTCATCAGAGGTATGCTCTATTTCGAAATGGCGCGGGTATTTTCCACGCCATGGTGGGTTACCGGTGATGGATCACACGACGGTGTGCCGCTGAGAACCAATTCGGCAACGGAGATCAATGACTTTGAAAATATGCCGCGAGCTACACTTGCTGCCAGTTATGTACAGGCAGAAAACGATTTGCAGGAAGCTTCCAACCTGCTTCCGGATGTTGCTGTCCGCGCAGATCGGCGGGTAACACGATCAGCCGCATTGGGATACCTGATGAGGCTTGAAATGACTCGTGGAAACTACAGTGCAGCTGCAAATTATGCAGGTCAGATCATTGATTCCGGCCATTATGCATTAACTGATCATCCTGAAGGGCCGTTTCTTAACGAATTCTCTGAAGAATCCATTTTTGAAGTCATCCATACACCCCAGGATAATCCGGGTGTGAATGCCGGACAGAATGCATTTTATGCAGCTGCTGCACTTGGAGGAAGAGGTGACATAGAAATTAGTAGTGCCTTTTTTAATGCATTAAATTCGTTGGTTACCGAAGAACAACAAGCTGCAATTGAAGCTGGTGATCTTGTTGTCGAAGATTTGCGTGTTGATCTGATTGGTGAATTTGGAGGAGCACCTGTAACTCTGAAGTTCAGAGATGGTATCAACAATGCAGACAATGTAATGAATATGCGATATGCGGATATACTGTTATCACGTGCGGAGGCACTGGCTGAAGATGCACCTGATTTGTCAAGTGTACCTCAGGAAGTTTATGATCTTCTGAACAGTGTTCGAACCCGTTCAATCAATGTAACGGATTCGGTAACGGGTGCGCCAATGGATGAAGTCATTGAATTTGAGGAATCAGACTTTAATGACAAGCAGGAGCTAATAGATGCCATTCTCCTGGAACGACAGGTAGAACTTGCTTTTGAAGGTGACCGTTTTCATACTTTGCAGAGAAAAGGGCTGAATGTTCGCGGAACACCTGCTGGTGATGATGCACTTCTCTTCCCTATTCCTCAGGGTGAAGTGGATGCAAATCCCGAAATCGAACAGCACGGCGGATACTAATCTTCCGGCATGCACGAATAGAAATCTTAAGCCGTTCCTTAACCGGAACGGCTTTTTTATTGAACATCAATTCTATGAAATACCATATTCCATCGAATATTCTGATATGCCTGCTGGTAATCATCACGATAATAACGGGATGCCTCGATAGCGACTTTGAAGAACAACCGACACTATTCTCATTAACTCTTACTCTGCCTGATGCTGGTGATTGGTATGAAACTGAAGCCGGCGATTCATTAAGAATTTTAAATTTTAAGATGGTGATCGACAGTATTGAAGTAATGAAACAGGGTTTGGAGAACGACATATTTGAACCTGATCCCCGATTCGTAGTTTTGAGTACTACCGGGTTTATGGATGAATCAAGTATCGGCACAGGTGGCCTGACCGGCGGAAGGTATGAAGGCGTTGAATTCACAGTGGCCCCACCTTCGATGGAAACCCAGATTGATGATGAGCATCTTGTTGTCAGAAATGAAATTGGTGAGGTTATATCAACCTATTCAATGGCAGTGATTGGAATCGCACAAATTGATGGAGAAGTGATATCGTTTACTTTTCGATCTGATGTGACCGAACGGGTACTTCATGGTTTCATGCAACCAGTGGAAATGCCGGAAACGATGGGTACATTGCAAGTTCAGTTGAGAGGTCTTTGGCACGACTGGTTTATAGATCCGAATGATTATACCCGATTACTGGATCCGAATGATGAAGCGAACAGATCTCATATAGAGCAAAGCATTATTCATCAATTCGAAGTAGTGACCTCCGATGTAGGCGGGACAATACAATAATAATAAGTAGATAGAGTAAACTCGATTAACGGCATTTCAAATTTCCGGTTTTCCAAACCGTCCCAGCATTGAAAAACAGTGATGCCCGCTTCCTTAAATATTCGTATTCAGAATTTGACCGGTAATCCAAAGCTGAACCTGCTGATATTGCAGGTTGAAATATCCCTGGCTTCTCTGAAGCAGATAGTTGTCGAAAGGGAAAAATTCATTTCGCATTCTCGGTTTTTCAAAATAGTAGTTGTAGCGG
>SLKH01000139.1 GCA_007134665.1 Balneolaceae bacterium | reverse complement strand
ATCATATAAATCAATAACAGAATGAGATCTTCCGTCACGATCTATCAATCTGGAAGCATGATTCATGACATATTCAAATGTTGCTGTCCGGCTGCATACCCTGTTACCGGATGGGGTAAATACCGCACCTGTTACCCCGGAAACCGGGCATCGATATAATAGACGTTCGATTCCTTTTGCAGGTGACCACGAAGTAAAAGGAACTGTTTCTGCAGGTGGGTCGTATTCCTCAAAATTAATTTTATCAACACAGACCTCGGCAAATGATTCATAATCATTGAAATCCGATGCATGCAGGGGATCAAGCCACCTCGCTTCGATGATACTTCTCCTCGGGCGTTTTGCCCATCGCGGCCAGCCAAGGTGTGACCCATGAAGCTGGACCGGGCATACTGGAATTTTCATCTTCCAGAAAAGTTTCAAAGTGGTTTCGATAACCGGTTTCGGCCGGCCGTCCCATCTGCGTCCACCTTCAGGAAAAATTACAATCATACGTTCCTGATCGATCATTCGTATGACGTCGCGAATAATACCCGGTTCCGGTACATATTTGCTGGTTGGAACAATACCGATACTGTCCATAAAAATTCTGGGGATTGTTTTATGGAACTGATCCCGGGTCATGACACCTGCAGTCGGCTCTTCTGTCAAGTCAACATTCAGTAAAAACGGATCAAAATAATTGGAGTGGTTTCCGTAAATAAAACAGGGCCCGGTAAGCGGCATATTGTGCTTGTTGGTAACCCGTACGTTAAAAAGGAAATTGGTTGTTGGAATAATCGTGTTCCTCATAAAAGGGAACGTGATATTCGAATAACCCCGACTGTTTTTTTTAAATGTGAATGCCATCTGCGGATCCGGATTTTAAACGCATAGATGTTAATGAATTCCGTTTTCTTTTAAAAATCACAAATCAGGTGTAGATCATTAATCAGGCCACTGCCAATCGGAGCTCCCGGTGGAATATATGGAGATGTCGGTATTATAAATTGATCAGGACTCTGTTTAAACAGTTCAATTATTTCGTTGATTCTGTAATAATGAGACCTCCAGAGAGTGCTGGTTTCTGACTGCAGGCGGCTATTCATTTCATCCTGAAGTTCATTCAGCTTAAACGAAGTAATTGCATTTACATCCGGTGATGTATTGTTGTCTGAAGCGAGGGAAATCAGATTTCGAAGCACAGCATTGTTGATATGTCTTTGGATCGATCCGAGATATCCGTCAGTTACCGGTTTCAGGATAGAATGATCCAGAACTCTGTTTATGAGATCATTCAACCCTGGAAACGTTTGATCCCTGGCATGTTGCAAAACAAGCCTTGCACTTCTGTTGGGATTGAATATCAACGACAAGGTATGGTCAGCAGCTGTTTCAGCCATGGAAGCAGGATCAAGCAACGGAGCCGTATATCCCCGGAAATGTTCACGTGTTTGGGGGATCCGTGCCGGTTGTGGCGGAATTAATTCAAGTAAATGTTCCGGAAGTGCCAGAACCTCCGGATCAATGGTATGCAGCAGTGCCTGCAGTGCATCGTTTTGAATTGAACTATCGACAATCCGTGGCCCTGATTGGTGGTCACCACGCAGATTGTAAGCATAATCGACACCTCCGATCAGTTTTACGGTTGCCTCTGTCTGATAGCGGTGATAGAGATAAACTGGTACAAGCACATCCTCAAGATTGGACATCGGCCGGCCTTCCCTGATATTTCGTTCACCAAACCGGTTGAGGGCGGCCCGTCTGATGCCAAGAATGTGATCGAGTTGTGCAACAGGGTCAGCTCCATAATCCCATAGGTGTGCGTATGGATGTGAACCTCCCTGCGGCCTTGCAACTTCATCAGACAGGTAAAGAAAACCCCTGTCAATGGTTTCGGTGATTATTTCATTCAATGCAGTTTCTTCATCAACATGGTCCGGAAAGTCCTGGTAACCCCAGATGACAGCCCTTTTGTCCCATTCTCCGATACCGATGTCATAAGCATTGTCAAGACTCAAAGAACCGTCGGGATTAATAGTTGCCATCGGGTGCGGATAATCCATAACAGAAGCGAGGTTGTTGACGCTTGCAGCAAAGTTATGGGCAATTCCAAGAGTATGACCGATTTCGTGCGCAGAAAGCTGCCGTATACGGTTTAGTGCCATCTCAAGCATAACGGGATCGGGATCAACCCCGTCTTCGTAAGGAGCAAGGAGTCCTTCTGCAATCATGTAATCCTGACGTACACGAAGTGAACCAAGCAATACATTTCCTTTTATGATTTCACCGGTACGCGGGTCAACAACTGATGAGCCGTACGACCAGCCACGAGTTGACCGGTGCACCCAGTTGATGACGTTATACCTGATATCAAGTGGGTGAGCATCATCAGGAAGAATTTTAACCTGGAAGGCGTCTTTGAACCCGGCGGCTTCAAACGCTTCCTCCCACCAGCGGGCACCGTCAAGAAGTGCTGTTCGTACAGGTTCTGGTGTTCCATTGTCAAGATAGAATATGATAGGCTCAACAGCTTCACTGATTTCAGCATTTGGATCCACTTTCTCCAGCCGGTGACGAACAATATATCGTTTGGTAAACTCTTCACCGATCGGTGCACTGTAATCCTGGTATGAAATCGGGAAAAATCCGGATCTCGGATCGAATTTCCGGGGGGTATACCCTTCATCGGGTAATTGTATAAATGAGTGGTGTTGCCGAACGGTCAGAGCTTCAGGGCTTGGTGTTACCGATGCGAGGTGAGTACCCGGATCAGTGCCGGTAAATGTGAGTATCGCTTCAAATTCTGAATTTTTTGGAAAGTTGAAACTGCCGGGAAAATAGATAGCAGACCTGGATTGATCCAGTGAATAACTGCCTTCGTTCATTGATCTCAGCCTGCCGATGACGTCGTGAGCGTCCCGCACAAGAAAATCGGTAATATCAACCAGGATAGTCCCGTTCTCCTCAGCTGTTACTTCGAACCCCCAAAGTACGGATTGTGCAAAAGCTTCTTCAACAGACTTTCTTTCTAATTCGTTATCAGACGAAGCCCTGAAATCGTAATTGGGTTGAACCATCAGGACTTTAGGGCCTATTTTGGAAAAACATACAATTCTTGTATTACCAAGCTGGCTTCGGTCAAGTCCGATGTCGTTTGAACCGACACCGGCTGCCAATGAATTTACATAGATAAATTCCTCTTCAAGCTTGTCGATTTCCAGCCAAATTTTTCCGCTTTCATCATCCCAGTAGTAGTCGAAAAAACCTTCGTACTTTTCCATTCCGGAGGTCATTTCAGAAATGGATTGTCCGGCTATGATGGAAGCTGATGCGAAAAAGATGATGAGCTGTAAACAGAAAGTTTTCATGGTAAAAAATTATGGTGTATCAGTTTTCTTCAGGAATTAACGAAATGTTTATGACAGAACCCACCAGTGAGACCTGACAGGTTTCTAAAACCTGTCAGGTCTTTGCTCGAAATTTTTAGATTATAAAAAACCTTAAATAAAGCTTACTCTTATTATTCAAAGTCTCCCCGTTTTCTTTTTTCAAAATATTCCCTTGTT
>SLKH01000072.1 GCA_007134665.1 Balneolaceae bacterium | reverse complement strand
GATGGCTGGAAAACATGGCATTGGTTTAATTCTACTCCAATCAGTAATTACAATGTAACATTAAATGCCGCACCCTATAAAACCATCTCGGAATCCTATGAAAGTGTAGCAGGGGATGAAATGGAAGTAACCTTTTGGGTGCTGCCGGAATTCCTGGAGCAGGGAGAAGAGTTGTTCCCACAGTTTATTGATCAGCTCCGGTTTCTTGAAGAAATATTGGGACCATATCCGTTCAGAGCAGATAAATATGGGGTAGCTCACGCTCCTTACCTCGGAATGGAACATCAGTCAATTATTGCATATGGAGCAAATTTTCGGAATGGTGCGTTGTTTGGCCCCCGGTTTGGATTCGATGATCTGCATCAGCACGAACTGGCTCATGAATGGTGGGGGAATATGGTATCGGCATGGGACTGGCGTGATTTCTGGATCCATGAAGGATTTGGTACTTATATGCAGGCACTCTATGCGGAACATCTTGGAGGAGAAGAGTTATACCAGGAAATGATACAGGTTTTCAGACGCAGCATCCGGTCGGTACAGGAGATAGCTCCAAGAGAATTTATGACGACAACAGATGTATATGGTTCAGGTCGTGGTGGCGACATTTACTACAAGGGGGCTGTATTTTTGCATACACTGCGTTACCTGTTGGGTGATGACGTATTCTTTCAATCTATGAGGCGGTTCGCATATCCCACTGAGGAGCTTGAATCCGTTACAGATGGCAGCCACGTACGATTTGTAACAACCGATGATTTTTTAACCCTGGTTGAAAAAAACAGCGGGAAAGAACTTGGCTGGATGTTCGAAATCTATCTGCGACAACCCGAACTTCCACACTACCAGACCTCAATGGAGGACAATATATTTACACTGGAATGGATTGTGCCGGGCAATATTGACTTTCAGATGCCAACTGAAATCAAAATCGACGGAAACATCAAAAGCTTTATTCCTGAGAATGGTGTAATCTCCTTTGAAGTGAATCCGGATTCTGAGCTTCTTGTAGATCCCCGCAATCAAATACTAAAAGGAGATTCCGATTAGACCGAAATCAGCTCAGGAATTACCGAAGACAGACTGCAGAAATTTTTGATATCGTTCCCTGTTCTTCTGGATTAATACCGGAATTCCAAAGGAGTAATTCACCATCTTATCGGTAAAGTTATGGCGCATCAGGTTTGGAAGTTTTTTCACTTTAGATGCAACAATAAGGATATCGGATTGTTGACCGATTACTTCCGAATAAACGGTATCTGCCAGTTTGCCATCACTATGTCGTGAAAGTTTGAACTCTACACCGGATGGAATGTCGAATTTGCCAATAAAATTCTCTTTTTTCTTTTCAATTTCCCTGTCTACTTTCTTTTTTTCTTCTTCAGATAACATATACGGGAAAAATTGAGCACGATATTGATAGATATGCTGTGCAGTAACTTCGCCACCCTCTGGCTTGACCAATTCCAGGGCTGTTTTAATACCCTTTGCCGACTGTTCTGAAAAATCAACAGGTACCAAAGCTTTCTTTAAGCTGTACCTGCAATTCTCGGGAACGAAAAGGATAGAGACTGGGACATATTTAAGAATCTGTTTCGGGATTACTCCTTCACCAACAAATCCAACTTTTCTGCCCATCAGCAATAGATCCGGTTCCAGTGAATTGACAACATCAATAATTTGATCAGTAGCACGTCCTTCCTTGATTACTGTACGGATTTCCGGGGGTTTATCATCGAAATGATTATCAACTAATTCGTTTATTTCATCCCGGATAATTTTTTCGAATTCATCCTTGGTTTCCAGTTCAGGGAATTGTTCAATAATATCCAGTGCTGTAGGACCTGATTCAATGATGTGTAGAAAGGTAATTGTATCAGGTTTAATAAATTTTGCTAAAAAAGCAGTATAGCCGACAAGTACCTCGTCCATCCTGGTTAAATCGATAGCAACAAGCCAGTGTTTTGAATTAATCATAACTTTCTCTGTTTCTAATTTTGTTGTTTTTTCAGTGCTTTGGCCACAATATCCCTGTAGGATTCACGCTCCCTGGCCTTGTCTTTGGATTGAATATCCTGGTATTCACTGTGTAGTCCCCGTTGCAGGCTGTAACACATAATCAGAAGTACGATGACAAAAGGTAAACCGGTACTGATCGCTCCGGCTTGTAATGCTCCAAGCCCGCCGCCAAGGAGCAGAACTGCGGCCACAAGACCTTCAGTAGTAGCCCAGAATACTCGTTGACCGGTTGGGGCATGTAGTTTACCGCCACTTGTGAGGCCATCGATTACAAGTGAACCCGAGTCAGAAGAGGTTACAAAAAAGCTAAGCACCAATATAATAGCAATGACAGAAGTAATCATTGAGAGTGGGAATTGATCTAACAGGATAAACAACGATGTAGTCTGATCTGCTTCAACTGCTGATGCGATCTCTGCAATCCCGCCTGTTTCGAGGTAAAGAGCACTTCCGCCAAATCCACTCATCCACAGGAATGTAACGATCGTAGGTACGATAAGAACACCCAGTACAAATTGCTTGACTGTCCGACCCTTTGAAATACGGGCAATAAACATACCGACATATGGTGACCACGAAATCCACCAAGCCCAGTAAAAGACTGTCCAGGTAGTCATAAAATCTCCATCCTGATACGTTTCAGTCCAGAAGGCATAAGATGGAAAGTTTTGTGCATAATGGCCGATATTCTGAATAAAAGATCCAAGAATATAGAGTGTTGGGCCAACGATCAGTATAAAAAGCAAAAACAACGCTGCAACCCGGATATTGAATTCACTCAATACCTTGACACCTCTGTCGATACCCAGAACAACAGATACGACAGCAACTGCTGTAACAGCTATAATAATAATCACTTGTAAATTAACAGTATTGGCAAATCCAAAAACATATTCCATTCCGGCACCGGCTTGTGCTGCTCCCAGGCCGAGTGAGGTGGCAAGTCCGAATAACGTTGCAAGAACTGCAAGGATATCGATGACATCACCCATCCAGCCGTTAATACGGTCTCCAAGTAATGGATAGAATACTGAACGAAAGGAGAGGGGAAGTTTTCGGTTAAATGCAAAGAAGGCGAGAGCGAGAGCTACGACTGCATAAATTGCCCATGCGTGTAATCCCCAGTGTAAAAAGGTAACACCCATGGCATCACGAACGGCTGCTGTACTGCCGGCTTCTGCATGTGGCGGATACAAGAGATGCCACATCGGTTCGGCAACTGCAAAAAACATAAGGCCAATCCCCATTCCTGCACTGAACAGCATGGCAAACCATGCCATCGTACTAAATTCAGGTTCTGCATTCTCACCGCCAAGCCGGATTGAACCATATTTACTGAAAGCAAA
This sequence comes from Balneolaceae bacterium, assembly GCA_007134665.1. Lineage (GTDB taxonomy): Bacteria > Bacteroidota > Rhodothermia > Balneolales > Balneolaceae > SKRC01. The sequence goes on along the minus strand of SLKH01000072.1, from coordinate 10,009 downwards.
ATAGAGTGAAAACCCGATAAACAGGTTCACACCGGCTACAAATAGCCAGCTTGCCCACTCGGTGATTCCTACTCTGGTGTTGTTGAACACCTCTTCAGCCGCATCACCTGCCAAGAGTGTTCCGACAATTAATACAGTTATTAACAGAACCGACGGCCAGAACACAGGCCCGTGTATGTCAAAATATTTATTACCGGACTTTTTTTCATCCGGACCCTTCCTTTTTTCTCCTTGTAAAGCCATATGTCCGTAATTTTTTTATAATTAAAAATGGTGAACGTACATGTTGGTCAGAAATAATAGCCGATATTAATATTGAATCGTGTATTCAGCCTTGGATCCTCCACTCCCTGGCCGAGTCCTGTACCAAAGTTGTTGGTCAGCCAGGGATGATTTGCTCCGGATGCAACATCAAAGTAGGCGAAGATATTCCCCATGGTTACTAAAGCACCAAGAACATTTTGGTGAGTATTGAAAAAGTCATCATTTGACTTATCAAAAAGTGTATAATTGTTATAGAAGTTGATGTTAGATACCGGCCCGAAATCGACATCCAGTGAATATGCGATTCCCAGGGAATAAAGAGTGGCTTCAGCGGCAACTGGGTATGGATCACCGTAAGCTGCCATGTAAACATAATCTACTTCCTGACCCGCATCATTGATAGCATTGTTTTGATAATAGGCAATCTGAGCTTTCACATTGAAATTGCCATAATTTCCATCAAGGTGGCCTGCCAATGCATATCGGCTGCTATATTCATCCTGAGCACTGTTGTAAATGCCACCGTATTGAACCGATCCGCCGATCAGGGAATTATTTCCTCCCTCATGCTGTAAATCATATACGTATCTCAGGTTGACCTGGTTTTTCTCCTGGTTGGATTGTGGAATTTCATCAGGCCCCAACACATAATCCCAGGGGTTATTCCCGGTTATAGGAATGATATCATAGGAGTAGCGGCCTGGTCCGCCTGTGCCAAATGATGCGGCTCCATATGCCGGCCCGGCAGGTTCAGGCTGAAAAAAGTAAGCAACCTGAAGATTCCAGTTGTCACGGTCATGAATTAGCTTGAGCCCCATATCATGATCATCTTCAAGCCCTACATAATAACCGCCCTGGAACCACCAGTTATGGGAATTGTATTGAAGGTTGCCAAACGGAACCTGTGTTACACCAAGCTGGATCTGAGTGGATGGAGTAAAATCATATTCAAACCAACCCTGTTTGATGAAATGTGTATTAAATGTGGGATAAAAACGGTACTCAAAATTGATACCAACCCCGGAGTGACGGGCATTGACATTGATTCTCCAGGTATCTATGGTTGCCTGGAAATCATTCGGATTAAAGTCTCCACCGTAATCCGTAAGGTATAAATTAAACCTGAGAGCACCCCCGATATTCAGGTAGTCTTCATCATTTTCAGCCTGCGCGTACAGATAATTTATGTTAAAAATGAATGTGAATATAAATACTGCTAAAAAACCGGAAAATAAGTACAATATAGTATCGTATGGTTTTTTCATCTTCTTGATATCAGTTAGCATTTCTATTGAAAGCTTCAGAACAGGTTTGTCAAAATCATGTAATTAGTAAGAAAGCATCAGACATATTATTTTCGTCTGAATCGGCTTAGTGAACATACATAAACTGTTCGGAGTCTTCAAGTAATTAATATTACAGGATATAAAGTTGTAGAGTAATGGGTTTTAATCATTTATGGAATGCTGTGAACCCAAATAACCGAATGATTAAATTTGTTTGTTGGAGCATAAATAGTACTGCTTAAAAAATCCTGGCTTTTATATTTGAGGGGTATTCACAAAAAATCCTTTACCGAACTAATAAGAATTGAAATTTATGAAATTTGAAAGCTCACATTTTTACGAGTCAGTCAGAAGCAAATCTGTATTTTTAAAACTTCTCATGATGATCTGTTCACTACCATTTCTGCTCGGCACTGGCAATAATAGCGACCCGGTTTCAGATTTACAGGCACTATTTGAAGATTATCATGAACATTCTTTGATCACAAATCCGCTTTTTGCAACAAGTCAGGGCGATCATCGGTTTAATGACCGGTTACCGGATTCCGGGCTGGATGCTATCGAGGAACAATACAGAGAGAGCATCCGGTTTCTGGAAAGGCTTCATTCTATACCAAGGCAGGAACTGGACCGGGATGACCAGATAAACTACGATATATTTGAACTCCAGCTTAACAATGCTATTGATGCTTTCAATCGGAATGATCATTTATTACCCCTGAATGGATGGTGGGATTATCATGCAGCGTTTGCAGATTTGACAAACCGTGTACCACTGAATACAGTTTCGGATTATGAAAATTATCTTGAAAGGCTGAGGGGGTTCCGGGAGTATAATTCGGGATATATCGAACGAATGAGAAAAGGGCTTGAAACGGAGTGGGTGCGTCCGCAGTCCGTTTTTGACGATTATGTAGCATCTGTAGAAGCTCATGTAGTCAACGATGTGACCGAAAGTTTGCTATTTGAACCATTTCAAAATTTTCCCACCGCATTTAATGAAAACGAAAGAAATCGATTAATCAATGAAGCTGTAGAAATACTGGAATCTGTAGTTATACCGGAATATGCGAGGTTGAGAACTTTCCTGAGGGAAGAATATATACCCGGTTCATCGGAATCAACAGGGATTTCTGGCCTGGATGGCGGAGAGAAATATTATGAATACCTGGTGCAGCTGCATACAACGATGGATGTCACAGCACACGAGGTTCACCAGACCGGGCTTGATGAAGTTAAGAGGATCCGGGAAGAAATGATGGAAATAGTGGAGGAAACCGGATTTGGTGATGACTTTGGTGCATTTGTGAATTTCCTTCGGACCGATGAACAATTTTATGCTGAGACACCGGAAGAGCTTCTTTACTATACAGCTTATGTGCTGAAAAAAATAGATGGACAGTTACCGGTTTTGTTTCAGACACTTCCCCGTTTGCCTTATGGTATCAGGCCAATTCCGGACTATCTTGCACCCAGAACTACGACGGCATATTACAGCCGTGGGGCAGCCGATGGAACAAGAGCAGGTTTCTATGCGGTGAATACCTATGATCTATCAAGCAGGCCGCTTTATGAAGTAGAAGCATTATCCCTTCATGAAGCAGTGCCGGGACATCATTTGCAGATCGCTCTTCAGCAGGAATTAATAAACCTGCCCGATTTTCGTCAAGCCGCCAATTTTACGGCGTTTACAGAAGGCTGGGCGTTATATGCTGAACGGCTGGGACTCGATGTAGGATTTTATGATGATCCCTACAGTAATTTTGGCCGGCTTAGCTATGAAATGTGGCGCGCTTTACGATTGGTTGTGGATACCGGAATACATGCATTTGGCTGGAACAGGGAAGAGGCAATCGACTATATGGCAGAAAATTCATCCTTATCACTACACAATATCCGCACGGAAGTCAATCGGTATATTTTCTGGCCTGGCCAGGCTCTGGGGTATAAAATGGGTGAAATTAAAATCAGGGAATTACGAAAACGTACTGAAGAAGCTTTGGGTAATGACTTTGATATCCGTGAGTTTCACGATACAGTACTTTTAAATGGGAGTATCCCGATGCAAGTACTTGAAGAAAATATTGAACAATATATTAAGCAGCGGATGTGATTCAGTTCGCATTTGTATTCATTCAGAAAAAAACAGATTTCAATTTGTAAATAAGTAACTTTGTGAGCACTTTTTTAAACTCATATAAAAATTTAAAATCCACTCAACCATTTATTTACTGATATGATACGTACAGTCATCTTGCTCCTTATATTTGTTTTTAGTGATTTCTATAATCCGGAACGTGCCATTGCGCAAGCCGGTCAGGGAGAGCAATTGCTTTCCGATCCGGGAGTTGTTTCATATACTTTCCGGAACCAGTTCAGTGAAGACGTGCCTGCTACACTGGATTTGATCAAAGATATGGGCTTCACTAAAATAGAGTTTTCAAATCTGTTCGGAAAAACTTCAACAGAATTACGAGAACTACTTGATGAACGGGGATTGGAAGCACCTTCATACGGGGTTAGCTACGATGCCCTTGTAAATGATATTGACCAGGTTATTGAGGATGCTCTGAATCTTGGAGCGAAATATGTCAGGGTAGCGTGGATTCCACATGATGACCCATTCGATATTGAAGATGTACGACGAGCTATACGTGATTTTGAAGAAGCCGGAAGGATTCTGAGTGAACACGGCCTGAAGTTTAATTATCACAATCACGGTTATGAATTCAGGCCTTATGGAGACGGTACCTATTTCGACTACCTGGTTCAGAACAGCAATCCGGATTATGTAAATTTTGAAATGGACACTTTTTGGGTTAAGCATCCGGGCCATGACCCTGTTGAACTATTGAGCAGATATCCGGGCCGTTTTAACATGGTTCACATGAAAGACCTCCGTCACGGAATCGAGCACAATTATTCAGGCCGTGCGCCTTCCGAATATGATGTACCTCTGGGCACCGGCCAGGTTGATTTCGAAGCTTTATTGAGGGTTGCACAAAATTCAGCAATCGAATATTTCTTTATCGAGGATGAGACAGTTGATGTTGTAGAGCGCGTACCGGTAAGCAGAGATTACATTCTCAGCCTTACGAACTGAGATCACTGTCTACTGAAATACGATAGTCCGGTTCTCAAAAACCAGTGTTTTACGCTGAAGATGATGCCAGATTGCCCGTGCAAGGACGATTTTTTCAAGATCCCTGCCTTTGCGAATCATATCCTCAATTGAATTTTTGTGGTCAACATGAATCACATCCTGCTCGATGATTGGCCCCTGGTCAAGATCAGATGTAACGTAGTGACTTGTTGCACCAATAATTTTGACGCCCCGTTTATAGGCTGAGTGATATGGTTTGGCACCGGGGAAAGCCGGCAGAAATGAGTGATGGATATTGATAATCCGGGCGGGATATTTGCTTACAAAATTTTCAGACAAAATCTGCATATATCTGGCCAGAATTATAAAATCAATGTCATACTCTTTTAAAAGCTCAAGCTGTTTGTTTTCAGCTTCTTCTTTGTTTTCCGGAGTTACATCAAGCTGGAAGTAATCGATTCCATATTTATCGGCAAGCGGCTTCATGACTGCATGATTGCTGATGATCAGTGGGATATCAACTTCCCACTCACCACTATCGTACCGGGCAAGGATATCGTGGAGGCAATGAGGAAATTTGGATACAAAAACCGCCATTCGGGGAATATCCTTGCTGAAAAATATTTTATAATTCAGATCGAGAGGTTTTCCAATTTTTTCATCAAAAATATCTTTAAGGTCCTCTTGTGGAATACTGAATCCATTCAGATCGAGTTCTATCCTCATGAAAAATTGTTTGCGGTGCTTGTCAACATGTTGATCAATTTCGAGGATATTACCGTTGTTGTCGGCAAGAAATTTTGTAATCGTTGCTACAAGCCCTTTTCTGTCACTGCAATCAATTAAGAAAATGGCAGATTTTTTTTCACTATTTCTATTTGTATTTCCGATAATTACAGTCGTTAATGTTGCCGGTTTACGTTTGAAGAGACCAATAAACAAAATCAGCAGGAATAATTCTAAAAAGATTAGAGAATCCTGTAGTTAACCTTACACTTGGGTTACGAATTCAATAGTTTTTCATCCATGAGCTACAAGTATGCCGATATTGCTTTTCCAACTGCAGTGCGACGGATTTTTACGTATAAAACAGAAGGTATTAAACGTGTGTTACCGGGGATGAGGGTATGGGTACCTCTTCGAAATGAAAAAGCGATTGGAATGGTGGTTCGTGTTCATAACGATAAACCGGATTTCATTACAAAATCAATTATACGGTGCCTGGATGAAAACCCTGTGATGAGTCATAATTTACTTGAGCTGACTGAATGGATTCACCGGTTTTATTACTGTTCCTGGGGTGAGGTTATCCAGGCGGCCCTGCCGGTAGGGCTGAACTTTATATCGGAAAAAAGATTGAAGGTGAATAGAAATAATGGGGACCCGATCAGTGAAGCGGAACAAGAAATACTCAGGGATGTAGAACAGGACAATTTAACCCTGAAGGATGCAAAAAAAAGATGGAGAAATGATCGAAAATCCGGTTTGCTGAATACATTACTGAAGAGGGAATTCCTGGAAATCTGGGAAGAACCAAAGAAGAGAGTTGATTTTAAAACGGAAAAACACTGGGACTGGAACCCGGATGCATCCGATGAGCCGGAGAGCGTACTGACAGAATACCAGCAAAAAAAGAAACCGAAATGGATACAGGCACTCGAATACCTTAAAACGATAGAATTGCCGAAGTCCCATCAGGATTTGATAAATCACGAATTGCTGAGTGATTATACCCTGAGAAGGATAGAAAAGGAAGAACTTATCATCTCCAGTCAACTTAAATCCTCATCACAGACCCTTCCAAAAAGTTTTCATCAGCCGGAGAAAATCAATGAACTTTCCGGTGAACAATCTAAAATGTTTCATCAAATCCGGGATAAGCTGGACAGCGATGAGTTCCATAGCTTTTTGCTTTACGGTGTTACGGGATCCGGTAAAACAGAGGTGTATATACATGCTCTGAAGCATGCACTGAATAAAGGAAAAGGGGGGATGGTTCTTGTGCCGGAAATCGCTCTGACACCACAAACCGTACGCAGGTTTTACCAAATATTTGGAGAACGGATAGCAGTGATACATAGCCGGTTAAACGACAGGGAGCGATATGAAGCATGGCAGGGTCTTCAATCCGGGAAGAAGAAAGTAGTGATTGGGCCGCGTTCAGCAGTGTTTGCACCGGTAAATAACCTCGGGATCATCATAGTTGATGAAGAACACGACGGATCATACAAACAGTTTGATCCGGCTCCGCGATATCATGCCCGGGATGTGGCTGTAATGAGAGCCTATATCGAAAATTCGGTTGTTGTCATGGGGTCAGCGACTCCTTCCATGACAGCCTTGCAAGGGGTTTTTGATAAAAAACACACCTTGTTGCATCTGCCATCGCGTCCCGGGGGCTCCATGCCTGAAGTTCATATTCTTGATATGAAACAATATAGTTCTGCAATGAGGGGCCCATTAACCGTAAAACTATACCAGGCTGTTGAAAATGCCCTGAGCCGGAATGAACAGGTCATACTTCTTTATAACAGAAGGGGGTTCGCTTCTTATTTGCAGTGCGAGGATTGTGGCCACATTCCGCAAAGCCCGGATTGTTCCGTCAGCCTGACGTATCACAAACAGAAAAATATGTTGCTATGCCATTACAGCGGTTATGCCCGCAGAGCGGATATATTTTGTGAAGTTTGTGGGTCAAAAAATCTGCATGCCCGTGGTAGTGGTACTCAGCAATTGGAAGATGAGATCGGTAACCTGATCCCGGAAGCGAGGTTGCTTCGCATGGATAAAGATACGACCTCCGGAAAATATGATCATCAGAAGATCTATGAAAAGTTTTTGTCCGGCAACGCTGATATCCTGATCGGCACACAACTTGTTTCCAAAGGACTGGATTTTCCAAATGTAACGGTAGTCGGTGTAATCAATGCCGAAACAGAACTGGCATTTCCTTCTTTTCGATCGGGTGAGAGGATGTTTCAACTGTTAAGCCAGGTAGCGGGACGCGCAGGGCGAGCGGAGAAAGCCGGAAACGTTTATGTACAGACCTGGAAACCCGAACACAGGGCAATTCGATATGCTAAAACACATGATTTCCGGAGATTTGCCAAAGAGGAACTGTCTGAGAGAAAAAGCCTTAATTACCCGCCATTCAGACGAATGATCAGATTTCAGTTTAAGGGAAAGTCGTTATCTCTGACCCGGGCGGTGGCTGAAAGTTTTACAGATGCAATCATGATAGTAATTGGCGAAGATAATGTACTTGGCCCATCTCCGGGTTTGATTGAAAAGATGTATGGAATGTATCAATGGGAAGCACAGATAAAAATTTCACCTAAAGCATCAGCTAAAAAAATTGAATTTCTGCTAAATCAAATATTTAACCAGTATGAAGCCGATAAAGTGAAAGGAAGTGGAAATGTGCGTGTTACAGTGAATGTGGATGCGATTGAGTGAGTAGTAAATAGTCGAAAATCAAAAGTTTGGGTGAGTTGACGTTGAATTTTTAACTCATAATTAAAAACTCAAAACTGTAAAACTAATCTATTAATTTATAAACAATTCTTATAGAACTGGTGACCGGGACGGTTTGTTCAAATTGCATCATTCCTGCAGATTCAGCTCTAGCATCCATCATCATTACATCATAACCTCTTGTAACTGGTGCAGCAGTGTGATCGATTGTTTTAACCTCTCCAAGCGATTTACCAACATTTAATGCAATCCTTTCTGCTTTGGTTCTGGCATTTTCAATGGCGAGGTCAAGGGCATCATTTTCTCCTTGTTGTCTTTTTGAGGAGCTAAAGCGTCCGGAAAAATTCTCAAAACCGTTCTCTATCAACAGAACCTGCATTTCTTCGAAGAGATCAAAATCATTTAGCCTCAGTTGAACATTTTGGTTACTGATGTATTCACTTGTATTTCGAACCTGCCGGCTTCCGATATTCATCGGTTGAAATGATAAGTTCTCATTATCCAAACCCCGTTCTGAGATTAAGGTTGCAAGGTAACGCTCCTGTTCCTTGTGCTTTTCAAATACTTCAGATGGGGTCTCTCCGGTAACTCGAATATTAATATGGAAACTTACTATGTCGGCCGGAACCAGGATTTCACCGGTCGCATCTACTGTTACAGTTGACTGGGAAAACCCATTGAGACTTGTGAAAAGAAAAAAAAGAATCAACATTAAAAGTGATTTCATAGGCCAGGATCAATAAATGAATATTTCTAAAACTATAACAGCGTCAAGAAGTTATGCTATTATAACGTGTTTTTTTAAAAATGTTACATATGAAAAAATGAATTGTTAATTAATATTTATTAACTCATATTTCAATTCAGGATTAATAAAACTATACAAGCTCGTTTCGATTTGGGTTCATAAGAGGAGAAATTTGGAAGCATAGATGCAAGTTCAGGCATCTTTATCCAAATAATTAAACTTTAAAGAAAAGTAGAAACAGATGGATAATCAGATACGTTGCACATTGATTCGGATCATTGCATTTGTGTTTATCATCGGGATTGCTGGATTAAATTATAATCTGTTTGCTGATACAAAAGACACAGATTTTGCAATTGAGATTTCAGGTACTGTAGTTGATGCACAAACCGGTTCACCGTTACCTGGAGTAAATGTTACTGTAAGTGGAAGAGTAATAGGTGTTGCGACAGGCAGCGATGGAACTTTTAGCCTGAATGTCAGCGGCGACCCACCAATAACACTCGTCATTTCACTCGTAGGTTATCAAAGACAGCAAGTCGAGATTACACAATCCCTGGTAAGCGGTCTGGTCATTGAACTCGAGGAACAGGCAATTCTTGGCGCGGATGTAGTTGTATCGGCATCGAGGGTGGAACAGAGTATACTTGAGGCTCCGGTAACCATCGAGAAAATGGATGTGATTGCTATTAATCAAACGGCCTCTGATACCTATTATAAAGCACTCGCAAACCTGAAAGGTGTTGATGTAACGACAAGCAGTATCAACTTTCAGATCATCAACTCAAGGGGATTCAACTCAACCGGAAATACCAGGATGGTACAGCTTATCGATGGAATGGATACCCAGGCACCGGCGCTGAACTTCCCGATCGGTAACCTGAATGGCCCGTCTGAACTGGATATTGAAAGTGTGGAATTTCTACCGGGAGCTTCATCAGCACTTTATGGGCCCAATGCATTTAATGGAATTCTTCTGATTAACAGTAAAAGCCCGTTTCAGTACCAGGGACTGAGTGCGATGGTTAAAACCGGATTGAACCATATCGATGGAAATTCGGCACTCGGAGAACCCGACAGCCCGCAGTCTATGTTTGATGCTTCCATCCGGTGGGCGGATGCACCAACAGACCG
>SLKH01000155.1 GCA_007134665.1 Balneolaceae bacterium | reverse complement strand
TAATCAAAAGCTTCCATCAGATAATCGGGTAGAAACATGGTTTCCCGGGGTTCTGCAACCCGGTCAATTTGGTTGCCGAGCAATACATCAATTCCAAACCTGTCAAACGGTTTGTGATGCACATAGAGAGCAATCAGTTCCCGGAATGTGAGGCCGGGATCCGGTTTCTCTGCAAATTTAACTTCACCGCTAAATACGGCCTCCATAGCATCGCGAATCCTGGTGGAGCAGTTATCAAATAAAAAATCATACTGGTAATAGCGGTTCTCTTCACGCGCATTATCCAGCAGAAAATCATAGAGCAATTGCTGCTGGCCTGTCGTAAGATTTAAGGCCTGCTCGATCACCGGCCGCCGGCGTTGTCTGTAGTGTTCCAGTGAATGGGGAAAGGATGCAATCGACAGAAAATAATTCAGGTCACCGTAGATAAACTTCAGCATGAACCAGGAATCGAAGTGAAAAGTGCCGTAGTTGAATGAAAGGTCCATGTTATTCACCGGGTCATAAACACGGATTGCACTATGGCCAAAATATTCTTCGGGTGCCTCACCCGGTAAAATGGTAATCAGTGAAATCTGTGCCTGGCCGGATAGCTGCCGCTCCTGAGCTTTGACAGAAGAAATACTTCCTGTTAAAACCAGGAGAATTATCAGGATAAAACAATTCCGCCGCATGTATACTTGTTTACAATTTCTCAATACAGGAATGAAAATGAATGCAGATCTATTAGAAACAATATTAATGCTCAGATATTACCAGTAATGATGTACCAACCTGTGAATTTTTTGGTCATATATCTGTTTAACCCGGGCCATTGTTTCATCTGAAAGGCGTGGAAGTTCGGCTACCCTGATATTTTCTTCAGCTTGCGACGGCCGCTTGGCACCCGGAATCGCACAGGTTACAGCGTCGAACATCAATATCCAGCGGAGGGCAAATTGTGCAAGACTCATTGTTGGCGGACATATTTCTTTAAGCTCTTCAACAGCATCCAGGCCGGTTTCATAATCAACCCCGGAAAAGGTTTCACCCCGGTCGAAAGCCTCACCATGCCTGTTGAATTTGCGGTGGTCGGTTGATTCAAATGCTGAGTCTTTAGTCAGCTTACCCGTCAGAAGCCCTGATGCCAGCGGTACCCTTGCCAGAATACCAACCTGTCGCTTTTTTGCCTGTTCGAAAAAAAGTTCAGCAGGACGCATTCTGAACATGTTGAAAATAATCTGTACAGTCTGCACATTCGGATATTCAATGGCTTTGAGTGCTTCTTCCACTTTTTCAACACTCACACCATAGTGTTTCAGCTTGCCTTCCTTGACAAGGTCATCAAGGATCCCAAATACTTCCGGCCTGTAATAGACGGAAACAGGAGGGCAATGGAGCTGCAGCAGGTCAAGGGTGTCAGTTTCAAGATTTTTCAAACTTCGCTCAACAAATGCTGTCAGGTTTTTCCTGTTATATCCGTCTGCCGTATGAGGGTCGAGCCGGCGGCCGGCTTTGGTAGCGATAATGATTTCCTGTTTGTGATCTTTTTTGAGTTGGGCAAGAAGTTTTTCACTGCGGCCGTCTCCGTATACATCGGCTGTATCAAAAAAATTAACTCCCATTTCAACTGCTGTATGGAGGGCATCGAGTGATTCTGAGTCATCCACTTTGCCCCATGATCCGCCAATTGCCCATGATCCAAAACTGATCACAGAAACTTCCCAGCCTGTCCGCCCTAATTTTCGGTATTGCATAATTTTTCTATACGTTCTTTATCAGAATAATGATCCCGGGAAGTATAGGAAATTATGTACTAATTTGTTGATTGTCAGTATCTCCCGGGATGTCTTTAGGTGGGTTGGGCTTTGGGGCCATTGCCGGGGTATGGCCCGACAGTTTTACCATAACAGCTTCCATCGGCATCCAGTTATCGGTACCCGATTGGGCAAGCAAAATATCATCTTCAAGTTCTCCCCGTTCAATCTTCGCCTGGATCATTTCAAGGGATTCCGGCCCTTTGGGAACACCGCCCGGTTTCATATAGAAATAGCTGACATTCGCATGTTCCTTGATTTTGGCTGCAAGCTTTTTCCCCGCCACTCCGGCTTGGAGAGAAAGTTTTTTTGTAGTATCGAAAATCTTGTTTCCGGCCGTCTGAAGTAGCTGATGTACCCGTTCCTCATCATCCGATTCAAAACTTTGAAGTGTACCCACGTGTTCTTCCATCCCCCGGGTATCAAAGCTGAGATACTCTTCCCGGGTATATCCTACAAATTTACCGAAAAAAATAGCCGGGAAACGGAGTGCAACGGAATTGTAATTTTTAACTGCTTCATTATACTTTTGTCCCATTTCTTCAATATTGGCATGGCTTGATCGCACATCATTCATCAGGTCTTTATACAATTCACTTGATTTTAGTTCCGGAAAGCGCTGAGTAGCCCCCTGAAGAGTAGCCATCATGGTACTTGATTGCTGTACCGTACTCATGAGTGCAGAGGTCGAATTATCCTGGGATACTTTCAATTGAGTTACCTGTTCAAACCCTTTGTACCCTTTTACAACTTCACTTGCTTTGTTGATGATATCCACCATTTTTTTAACGGCAGCCCGAACGTTAGACCGTTTTTCTCTTACCTCTTCTCTCAGCCCTCTGAGTGCATTATAGTTGCGAACAATCCATATTAGAAGTATTATGGCAACGAACAGTAGAATCCAGAATACAGAGACAAAAAAATTAATTATGCTTTCCATAAGATTTTATTTTAGAAAAGGTTCGTAATTACCAACAGATATGTTTCACAGAGAGATGCCTGTCTGAAGCCAGCTTTTATTCCATGAACCTCGAAACCCCCCATATCTATTTATCTATTAATAGATGAATTTAATTACTTTAGGGTTAAAATCAAGTCTGTAATTCATCCGCTGAATCTTGCCTTATTTTCAATAAACAAAAATATAGGATTCAAGGACGATACAGTTTTCAGTAGTCAGGAGAAGTGAAAACCGGTTAAATATTTATCGGAAGCAGCAGAATAATTATCACTCCCGTTAATTTATAGAATCGTGACTTCTTTCAATTTCCCGTTTTCAATCTTGATCGTTCGATGGGGAAATTGCCGTACAGTATTATAATCATGAGTTACCATCAGTACAGCCATACCCCGGTTATTGATCTGCTTTAACAGGTCCATAATTGAATTTGAAGCATCAGGATCCAGGTTGCCGGTAGGTTCATCAGCAAGCAGGATGCGCGGTTCATTAGCAAGGGCACGGGCGATAACAACCCGCTGTTGTTCTCCCCCTGAAAGGTCATCAGGCATGGATTTTCGCTTGTGGCTCAAACCGACCATTCCCAGTACTTCAACAACCCGTTGTTTGATGAACCGGTTTTTCTGGCCGGTAACTTCAAGTGCAAAGGCTACATTATCATAAACACTCCGGTCCGGCAGGAGCTGAAAATCCTGGAAAACGATTCCAAGCCGGCGCCTCAGAAAGGGGACCTCCTTATCGGGTAATCCTGTTACATCAAAATCAGCTACATGAATAGAGCCTTCTGTTGGTTTAATATCTCTGT
>SLKH01000352.1 GCA_007134665.1 Balneolaceae bacterium | reverse complement strand
GGCTCAGTGATTGAATATAAAGAACTGCTCGGAGCACTGAATGTAGTTGATAAGGATCACCTTTTCACATTTATGGAAGCAGTAAATGAAAAAGATTCACATGCCGGCTTAGAGTTGATTCGCGATTTACTGCAAAGTGGTACAGATATCCAGGAGTTTCTCGTAACACTGACTGAACATATTCGAAATTTGTATGTTGCTCACAGTTCCAAACGCCTGCACCTGGTTGAGGCAACTGATGAAACCAAAAAGAGATATCTTGAGCAGGCAAAATCATACACTGAAGATGACCTGATGAGAATGCTGCATCTTGTAAGTGAAACACAGCACAAGCTGAAAGAGGCACAGCAACCCAAAGTCCATTTTGAAATATTGATGCTCAAGTTGATTCACATGAGCCGGTCGGAAAAACTTGAAACGCTCATCAGTGAACTTCAGCAGTTAAAAAAAAACTCCGTTAACGGAGAACTGACAGGTAAAACAACTGAATCAGAACCGGGTAGCAGTTCTGATGACGGAAAAATAAACTCACAAGCGAATGTGATACATGAGCCGGAGGGTCCAGTTGAAGATAAAACCCTGCCTAAATCTGAAAATTCTCAACCTGAAACCGATGAAGAAGAGGATATTTTTGGAAAACCTTCATTGGGTAATGGATCCGGGACCGGCATTAAGAATAGATCAGGCAGGCCGTCAACTCAGGCCGAAAAAGTGGTAAAAAAGAAACAGGCCGCAAAAATAAACGGTATTTCTGACGTTACAGATAAGTGGGATGATTTCCTGGAAGCACTGAAAGACCAGGGGCCAAGAACACTTTACTTGCAAATGCAGCGTGTTGAAATACGTGAACTGAAAGGCAGGGAATTGCTGCTGACAGTTGATAATGAATTCGCCCTGCAACTGGTAAATGAAAATCGTTTAATGCTTATAAAAATTCTGAAAAATGAATTGGGAGTAAAGCTGAGCCTGAACTGTACTGTGGAAAGGGAAAAAAAGAAAAAGAAGGAATCATTAAACCCTTATGACAGGTTTAAAGAACTTCAGAGGAAAGATCCTCAAATTCGGACAATTGTGGAATTGTTTGGAGCAGAACTGGAATATTAATGAACAGGTAAATCCGATCAGATTATGAGTAATCAATTTAACATGGCAGATATGTTTGGAAAGTTTGCCGATATGCAGAACAAAGTTAAAGAAGCACAGGAACGACTTGCAGAAGTTGAAGTAGATGCAGAAGCAGGTGGTGGTATGGTAAAAGTCAGAGCTAATGGTAAACGAGAGATAATCTCCATTATGCTTGACAAGGACGTTGTGGATCCGGAAGACAAGGAAATGCTTGAAGATCTTGTAGTAGCAGGTGTGAATAAAGCTCTGGAAAAAGCGGAAGAAGCTGCCAAACTGAAGATGCAGGAGGTATACAAAGATATGATACCTGGCGGTGGTATTCCGGGCATGGATTTGAGCAAATTCGGACTCTGAGATTGAGAAGCTGATATTATGCAAATAACTTCTGAGGCCCTGGAGAGGGCAATTGAGCAGTTAGCACGATTACCGGGAACCGGGAGGAAATCAGCCCAGCGTATTGCAATGCACCTGTTGAGACAGCAGGATGAAACTGTATTCGAATTAACCGATTCACTGGTAGAACTGAAAAAGTCGGTATCCCGCTGTTCTACTTGCGGAACCATAGCAGATGCAGATCCTTGCGCAATTTGCAGTAATCCCAAGCGATCTATTGGCCAGGTCTGTGTAGTTGAGGAGTTCCAGGATGTCTATATCATCGAGAAAACCAATGAATTTCGGGGACGTTACCACGTGCTGGGCGGTGTTATATCTCCGCTTCAGAATGTTGGGCCGGACAATATCAGAATTAATGATCTTATTCAAAGGGTTAACGGATCTGATGAGGAAATCCAGGAAATAATACTCGCACTCAACCCGGATGCCGAAGGGGAGGCTACTTCTTATTATATCAATAAATTACTCAAACCTTATGAAGTGGATGTAACCCGTATCGCCTATGGAATTCCGATGGGCTCGGAGCTTGAGTACATAGACGAAGCAACGCTCAGCCGGGCATTTGCCAGCAGAAATACATTTTAGATATAAAATCATTTAAAAGTAATGTTATGAAGATTACTTCAAGATTGATGAGAAGTATCCTGCTCTTAATCCTTGTCTTATACCTTCCTGATCTTTTAGAAGCTCAACGATATGGGTACTGGCAACAGGAAGTTGACTACAGGATGGAAATTGATTTTGATGTCGAAAGTCACCGCTTTAATGGAGTACAGGTTCTTACCTACACAAACAATTCACCTGATACCCTGGACAGGGTGTTTTATCACCTTTATTTCAATGCATTTCAGCCCGGTAGTATGATGGACAAAAGATCCCGTACTATTCAGGATCCTGACAGCCGGGTTCGGGACAGAATTTATCACCTTGAGGAAGGTGAGATAGGTTATCAAAGAGTTCATAGCCTTTCACAGGATGGAGAGCCGGTATCTTTTACTGTTAGGGAAACTGTAATGGAAGTGGAGATTGCCGAGCCAATTCTGCCTGGATCAGAAACGACTTTCGAAATGGAATTTGAGGCACAAGTACCGGTTCAGATCCGCCGGACAGGGCGTCATAATGCCGAAGGCGTAGAATATTCGATGGCTCAATGGTATCCGAAGATGGCGGAATATGATTATATGGGTTGGCATGCTCACCCTTATATTGCACGTGAATTTCATGGGGTATTCGGAAACTTTGATGTCATCATACATATAGACCGGGACTATATCGTGGCTGCTACCGGATACCTGCAAAATCCGGAAGAGGTCGGGTACGGGTATGAAATGGCAGATATGCAGGTGAATCAGCCTTCAGGAGACAAACTGACCTGGCATTTTAAATCGGATTACCAGCACGATTTTATGTGGGCTGCTGACCCGGATTATGTCCATGTTACTGCACAGGTTCCGGATGGGCCGTTGCTTCGGTTCTTTTATCAAACAGACCCGGTTGCAGAAAATGCATCTGAAGAGCGGCAGGAAGAACTGCTTGAGAATTGGGAAAGATTACCTGAGTATACGATTGGTGCATTTGAGTATATGAATGAACATTTCGGTGTTTACCCATACGATGAATATATGGTTATTCAGGGAGGTGATGGCGGAATGGAATATATAATGGGAACATTGATTACAGGGAACCGTACGTTTAGAAGCCTGGTCAGTGTAACGGTTCACGAGCTTATTCACTCCTGGTACCAGGGTGTTTTAGCCAACAATGAGAGTTATTATCACTGGATCGATGAAGGATTTACAGTTTATGCATCTGCGAGGGTTATGGATCATCTGTTTGGTGATGGCTCAGATGACCCGTTTGCCAACCGTTACAATAATTACTTCCGGATTGTTGAGGCCGGAATTGAAGAGCCAATGAATCGGCATGCTGATCATTTTCACACAAATACAGCCTATTCAATTGCATCTTATACGAAAGGGATGATATTCCTGCACCAGCTGAGTTACATCATCGGACAAGATACATTTGACCGGGGAATGAGGAG
>SLKH01000181.1 GCA_007134665.1 Balneolaceae bacterium | reverse complement strand
AACGGTTTGAAGGCCACTTGTCAGCAACCGGACAAACGTTTTATTCAGAATCCGGCCATCCGGTGAATCAAACACTTGACAGAAGCGGTGAACGATTATGGCTAAAGGGTTCATTCCACTGGAAAAACTATGTGTTTAACCGGGCAGCTTTTGTGAAAGCAGGTGTATCCGGGATGTTCTCTCCGGGCAGTTATATGGCTGCTGATTATCATGTACCGTTAAACCGGTGGCAGCACGGTACAGGTGAACGGTATCTGCCGGATTTCCACCGGCTGGATGTAGACATCAGTGCTCGCGTCCGCTGGATTATGCTCTTGATCAGGTGGGAAAATGTACTTGATAGGATTACTCAACTGGGGTACTTTGAGACAGATGGTTATCCAATGCCCCGGAATCGATTTATTCTTGGATTGAGAATTGTGTTCACAAATTAACAGACAGGCGGAATGAGTATTCGATATGTATTAAAAGAAGGTGTTGCCGGGTTAAGGCGAACCCGTTTGGCGTCTTTTACCTCTATTTTTTCACTTTTTATTGCCGTTTTTCTGATAGGGTTACTTACACGTGCCGGTTTTAATGCGTATGATGTTGCCCAATCCTTGCGTCAGCAGGTGGAAGTTGAAATATTTCTGCAGGACCTGGACCAGCAGACAACCGATGAAATTGAATCAAGGCTGCAGCAAATCGAATTCGTTGAATCGATGGTGTATATTTCAAAAGACAGTGCAGCCGCTATTTTCCAGGAAGAGTTCGGTGTTGGCAGTGAGTCACTGGCATCACTCCGATTTCTTCCGGCTTCATTCAGGCTGATGATCGATGCAGAAGCAAATATCAATGAAGTGGACCAGGTGGTCTCTGAAATTAATGAGTGGAGCGGGGTGGATGAGGTGAAATTTAATCTCGCCCTTTTACAAATGCTCCAATCCAGGATTGAGATGAGTGCATTGGTCGGAGGATCAATCGTACTTGTTGTGATTCTTGCAGCAATTGCCCTTGTTTATAATACTATCCGGCTTACTATCTATTCAAAACGTGAACTGATCCGTGCAATGAAACTGGTAGGGGCTACTAATGGTTTTATTCGCAGGCCGTTTCTTGTGGAAGGATTAATTCAGGGGCTGATAGCAGGAGTGGTGGCCAGCGGCCTGCTTTATATTCTGTTTTCCTTTATTATTCCAGCTCAATTGCCGCAGGTTGGTGTACTTGGCTGGCCTTATGGCGAATGGTATTACCTGACAGGTGGTATGATCCTGCTTGCCGTAGTGATGGGATGGTGGGGAAGCCGCTGGGCCTCGAGAAAATTTATCAGGGATGCAACCGTTTATAGTTAATTCAAACTCTTGATTTTATTACTTTTTCCCTTCCTTTCTTCACAGCTTTTGGTATCCTTGCATTTGCCAAAAAGATGAAGGGAATGTCCCTTGACTTCAAAATCGTGAATTTGTTCCATCAGTTTTTGAATTTCGAGAATTCTGGGATCACAAAATTCAATAACAACTCCGCACTCCTGGCAGATCATATGATCGTGTTGCTGGTAAGCATAAGCTCTCTCATAGTAATACTGATTTTTTCCGAACTGCTGACGCATTACAAGCCCGCATTCAACCAGCAAGTCAAGTGTATTATAAACGGTTGCCCTCGATACCCTTGTACCTGCATTTTTCATATTGAAAAAAATATCATCAGCATCAAAATGCCCGTCTGATTTATAGATCTCTTCCAATACCATAAATCGCTCTGGTGTCTGCCTTTGATTTCGTTCCTTCAGATAGGTGCGAAAAATTTCTTTTACAAGTGTGATTGTTTCTTCTTTTGCCGGATGCGCCATAATGGAAAATAGAGGGTCTGACTTTTGAACATGAAAGAGTTATGCAGATAACGATACTGATAATCAGTTCTTATCACATCAAAGCAATTCACTGCACTGAAGCAATTCATGATTAGTTCAGAGACAGTATTATATACCGCGTATTGAATAATACAAAAAATCTGAGATAAGCGTATGAAAATCGCTGAAGCCTGCCAGATTTCAGAACTGCCTGAAAAGAATCGATCTATTGATAACTGCTAAGCCGCCTCTTTACGGGCATCGATAAATGATTTTACACCGAGGATGAGGAAAAACAGGCATAAAATCGCCATAATGGCTTGTGAGTAGGCAGCTGCAGGATTCTCAATCGGAGTTCCACCCATTGCACCAAATACGCTCATCAGCCCCCTGTAAGTACCGAAGATGCCAAAAATAGCCAGCAGAAGTGCAGCGTGCATAGCATGTTTTCGCATCTCTTCCGTTTTGTCAGCAAGGTAACCTAAGCCATAGAATACCATACCAAAGAAGGATGGAATCAAAGCAGTGAAATGTTCAGCCCCGGTGGCAAAATAGGAGATCAGTCCAAGTAGTATTAAAGTAATTCCGATATATTTACTGATTTTGGGCACGGTGGTCAGTTTGATTTATTTGATTCAAATTATTGTCGGACAATATACATGTTTTTAGCTTTCAGAACCGGAAATTAAAGAGTTCAGTCGTTCCAGGAATCGCAATATACGCCGCCTGTTTACACCCAGATCACTATAACCGGCACGGCTCGCACTTTTAAGGTGCAGAACAGATGATTCACTTCCAGGTGATATCTGAACTTCGAAATCATCTTTAAATCCAAAAACCCGGATTCTGAAAACAGCTTGAATATAACGCTTCTCACTGTTTTCTGTAATTTTATATGTCTGCATGGCGATGAGAGTTCTCAGTGATAATTCATAAAGCAACTTTGCTTTGACCCGGAAGGGTACTGAAATTCTTGCACAGTTAGGTGAGTCGGGGCATCCGGGTAAAGGGTGAATATCTGCTGCAGGATAATCAGGGAAATTATCAGATGTGGTTCCGCTTAATGATTTGAATAATGAAGCCATATAAAACCATAATTCTCATTAGGACAAACAATGTATTGATTTTATCCGGTGTTGTGATGATTAAATGTTTAAGAACAGTTTTAAAGTGAAAAGTTGGATATGACGGAAGACCGATGACCGGGGACGGGATTACTTTCATGGGGTAGCGTGTAGTTCTTTGCTATTTAATTGTTTGTGCTTTGTCAGGGGTCGAGTCCTAATTACGGAACACCCCTCAAAAAGAAGTGCTGAACGCCCTTCGTTTATCTCCCCTCGAGGAGAGATGAATGTGATGCGTTCAGCATTACATTCTGAGGGGTGTTCTGTAGCCCCGACTCTAATTTCGATCAGCTTCTGGCAACGACCATCATCCGGTCGAGTACACCCTGTAAAACCTCGACAAAACGATCGACTTCTTGTATCGTATTATCTTTACCAAAACTGATCCGGATGCTTGAATCGGCGATATCTACATCAAGCCCGATTCCGGTAAGTACATGGGATGGTTCAATGGCTCCTGATGTACAGGCTGATCCGTTGGAGACACAGATCCCTTCGATATCGAGGTTTAACAGGAGCATCTCTCCGTCTAATTTTGTATCACCTGTATTTTTCAGGCCGATGTTTATGATATGAGGGACACCACCGTCTGCCGGTCCGTTGACCTGGTACAGGTTT
>SLKH01000335.1 GCA_007134665.1 Balneolaceae bacterium | reverse complement strand
TTCACTTTTCACTTTTCACTTTTCACTTTTAGGCCTAAGAAATAGCCGGAATCATTCAGGCCACAAATTTTGAGATTTGAATCCTTCCAGTGGTTCACATTTTAACCCTGCCGGATACCGCCGCTGAGCAGATACAAGATTGCCATTCTAACGGCTACTCCATTCGTTACCTGATTCAGAATCACTGCTCTGTCACTATCAGCCACATCACTTTCCATTTCAACTCCCCTGTTAATCGGCCCCGGATGCATAACAGTAAAATCAGGATACTTGTCGAGATGAGTCATTTTTATGCCAAAATTTTCATGGTATTCCCTGATACTCGGAAACAACCCGGCTGATTCGCCCTGTCGCTCAAGCTGGATGCGTAATGCCATTGCAATATCACACCACCCAAGGGTTTCTTCCAGGTTGTATGACACATTTACCCCGAGTGCATTTGCATAGGCTGGCATCATTGTTCTCGGGCCACAAAGCAGTACATCAGCACCTACCTTTTTCAGGCCCAATACATTGGATCTCACCACCCTGCTATGCGATATATCACCGATAATTGCGATTTTCCTTCCGGTAAGATCAGGATAGATTTGCTTCATTGTAAACATATCCAGTAACGCCTGAGTAGGATGTTCATGAGCGCCATCACCTGCATTGATGATCGCTGCATCAACCTGGCGAGTCAGAAAATAAGGAACACCGGGACTTTCGTGCCGAACCACAACCATATCAATCTTCATTGAACTGATATTCCGGATCGTATCCTTTAAAGACTCCCCTTTTTGGGTACTTGATGTCCCTGCTGAGAAATTCACCACATCTGCACCCATTCTCTTTTGTGCAAGCTCGAATGAGAGTCGTGTGCGAGTGCTGTTTTCATAAAAAAGATTTACAATCGTTTTATCTCGCAGTGTCGGGACTTTTGGTACCGGCCGATCCAGAATTTCCCTGAAACTTCTTGCCTGTTCCAGAACATAAAGTATATCTTCCTTAGAATAATCACTTAATCCAAGCAAGTGTTTTTGTTGAAATTGGTGATCTACACTGACGGCCTCCAAATCACTCATTTTCACCCCCGTCATCGATCATTACCAGGTAAACCGCATCTTCACCATCAAGTTGTTTAACTTTCACCCGCACTTCTTCATTCTGATTTGTCGGAACTTTCATACCTATATAGTCGGCTACTATCGGCAGCTCCCTGTGTCCGCGGTCAATCATACAGCAAAACCGAATGCTTCTCGGGCGTCCATAAGCCATCAGGGCATCCATTGCCGACCGTACCGTTCTGCCCGTGTACAGAACATCATCGATCAATACAACATCCCTGTCGTACAGATCAAACGGAATATCTGTTACCTTTACTTCAGGCATTTTCAATTTCGACCTGAAATCATCACGGTAAAATGTAACATCCAGTAACCCGAAATCGGGGGTGGCTTGATAATCTCTTTTGATAATTTCAAGTATCCGTTTACCAATAAAAACCCCGCGGGTCTGCATACCGATAATTGCGGGATGAGTAGGATCTTCATACGGTTCGATTATTTGATGGGCAAATCGCATATAGGTGCGATTTAAATCCTCTGCCGTCATGATTTTTGTTTCTTCCAACAAAATTCCTCAGTCACAATTTTTGTTTTGAAAATTAGGAATTGCTGTGGTGTAATCCAATCAGGAATCAGGTTTAATTACCAGCGGTCGGTCGGTTCGATCAGCCAGCCGGCAAGCGGGTTAAACCTGTTTGCACTGCAATATTTGTAATCCTCTGCTTTCAAAACGAACCCCGATTCAACCGGCAACTGGTATAATGAACTGATCTTCTGTTCACCTGTATCGATGCTTAGAATAGGTTGCAAGTGATATTTCTGCCAAATCGACCTGGATCCATCAGGCAGATCATGACCATACTTCAGGATCGTTTCGGTCAGCCATTTTTTTCTTGGATCTTTGAATCCATTTCTGACCATTGCCATCATTGCCTTTGACGTAAAATTTTCAAAAAGTGCAATCGTATGTGGCAATGCCCCCCATGCTGCCCCTGCTATGAAGGCAATTCGATTCGGCAGTATCACAAATTCGGCAAGTCTCATTCCCTTTTTTTCACAGCACCATTTCAATGATTCTGATATTTTAAACAGATACGGATCCCTTACAAACAGGTCTATCCAGCCTGCAACCGGCATATCAATATAATAAAATTCTTTCCTTCTCTGTTTATGTCTCATCATGATTCCCTCCTGATTATACTCTTTACAAGTATGATCCGGCCTGAAGCAAATCCTTACAAAAAACTTACCGTACTGAGTTCTTCATTTTGCTTGAAAGCAGACAATATTCATCGAACTCCGGTTGCCACAACATACTATTGAGATCCTGAAGTATGGCATAATCAGGATTACAATTCTATTATCGGTAATCTGATTTCAGCGTATTCTTCCCTCCATATTCAATTCAAACCGCTTACTCTCTTTCTTTTCGAAATGGTTTTAGCTATTATTGAAGCCGACAAAAAATTTTACTAACCCTCGACGAAACAGTTATCTGTTATGAAAATTCATGAGTATCAGGCCAAAGAAATTTTAGAAAATTACGGAGTAGCCGTTCCTGCCGGTGTTGCTACCAAATCTGTGGATGAAGCGGTTAAAGCTGCGGAAGAAATGAAAGCTGGTGGAGCTACATTATTCGTTGTTAAAGCACAGATACATGCCGGTGGGCGCGGAAAGGGCCGAACGAAAAAAAATAATGCCAAAGGTGTTATTCTCTGCAAAACAATTGACGAAGTCAGAGAAGCTGCCGAATCTTTGTTGGGCGACACACTTGTAACTATCCAAACCGGTGAAGAAGGGCAGGAAATTAAAACCATCTATGTTACCGATGGTGTAGATATCGATCAGGAATTCTACCTGGGTATTCTGCTCGACAGAGCCAGGAGTAAAAATGTAATCATGGTTTCGACGGAAGGTGGTGTTGAAATTGAAAAAGTTGCCGAGGAAACTCCGGAGAAGATCATCAAAGAGTGGGTTGAACCCGGTATGGATTTACAGCACAACCAGGCGAGACATCTGGCTTTTGCTCTCGGTTTTGAAGGAGATGCTTTTAAAAAAGCAGTAAAATTCATCATGGCCCTTTACAGGTGTTACGATGAAACGGACGCAAACATGGTTGAAATCAACCCGCTTGTCAGAACTGCAGATGGTGATGTGATGGCTCTGGATGCCAAATTCACCTTTGATGAAAACGCCATGTTTCGCCAGAAAAAATATGCTGAACTCCGGGATCTCGATGAGGAAGACCCAACCGAAGTGGAAGCCTCAAAATACGACCTCAATTACATCAAACTGGATGGCAATGTTGGCTGTATGGTAAATGGCGCAGGCCTGGCCATGGCAACTATGGACATCATTAAACTTTCCGGGGGTGATCCGGCTAACTTTCTCGATGTTGGCGGAGGAGCCAATGTAGAGACTGTAAAAAACGGCTTCCGGATTATTTTGGAAGATAAAAATGTGAAAGCAATCCTGATCAATATCTTTGGAGGTATCGTTAGGTGTGACCGTGTCGCAAACGGTATTATTGA
>SLKH01000070.1 GCA_007134665.1 Balneolaceae bacterium | reverse complement strand
GCTGAAGGGAAGAAGGCGTACCGGTTGTCTGCACTAAACTTGGATGAACCATCCACTCTACCGGTTACGGTGAACAGATATTTTTGGTCATATGTATAATTCACCCGGGTAAAGACAGAAGCCAGGCTGTATCTGCTCGCTGAAGAGCTTGAAGGGCGAGGGTTATCTCCAACGCCAAGATTATTAAACTGAAAATAATCATCCATAAAACCCCATGTTGTTGCTGATGAGGAAAAGCTGTCTGTTGTTTGGAGAGATTGTCCAAGCAGGGCATTAATAGAGTGATTACCGATGTCATTATTATAATTCAACAGATTCTCAAACTGCCAGTTGTCACGCCGGGTAGGTGAAATTGTTGCAATACCTTCCTGGTTTCTTGACAGGAATGGAATAGTTCTGCCTGAGTACCGATTTACCTGTTGATTCACAATATTTGCTGCAAGCATAGTTCTCAGTGAAAGAGTTTCACTGAATTCAATGTCTGTATAAACATTTGCAACCGTGTTCTGTGTTTCAAGTATCCAGATATCTTCTTCAGAAACACGCCGCTGATTCGGCCCGCCTTCCATACCGGGATAATCCTCGTTACCTGCCCATGTTCCATCAGGATATCGAACAGGAACGATCGGGATGGATTCATACAACATTCTCATTGGCCAGCCCTGTAATTCTTTTTCGGACTGATTGTTGTAGCTGATACTACCACCTGCGGTAAGCCAGTCGTTAATTTGTGTATCAATCACAAACCGGCCGGAATAACGTTTTAACCACGACTCATTCATTACTCCTTCTTCATCCCTGTAACCGAGATACAATCCATAACTTGTTGTCTGATCACCGCCGGCAAATGACAGGTTGTGATTATGTGTAATAGCATTCCTGAATGCCACATCCTGCCAGTCAGTATCATAGAGCGGATTTCCGCTTCCATCAAAAAGGCGCGGGTCATTTCGCTTTGTAAGCGGATCGGTATACCGGCCCTCAGCAAATCCTTCAGGATCAAATTTTGCAGCATTTTGATAAGCGATCTCTTCAACCATTAAAAATTCTTCCGAATTCAAAAGGTCTATTCTATTTGAAACCTGGCCGACACTGACATAACTGTCGTAACTAACTCTGCCGCCTTCCGGACTTCCTCTTTTCGTTGTAATAATTACAACACCATTAGCACCCCGCGCGCCATATATCGCAGTTGCTGATGCATCTTTTAATACTTCAATTGATTGAATACTTCCCGGATCAATAGAATTGATTGCATGTGTTCCTCTCTGGAGCTGCTCCATATTCAGCATAACACCATCGACAACATAAAGAGGGTCGTTTGTGTTACTTACTGACGTTGTACCCCTTATCCGGATATCCGGTGTACCCCCCGGCCGGCCAGAGTTAATGGCAACATCAGCGCCAGCAACCCGTCCTGAAAGTGCCTGCTCAATATTTGTAGTCGGCCTGCTTTGAATTTCTTCGGCGCTGACAGATCCAACCGAACCCGTCATATCAGATCTTCTCTGAACTCCATAGCCGATAACAACGACTTCATCTCCTGCAATTGCTTCAGATTCAAGCTGGATATCGATTGTCTGACGACCATCAATCGAAACTTCCTGTACAACATAACCTATGTATGAAAAGATGAGTGTTTCATTTAATGAGCTGACATTCAGTTCGAATCGGCCATCCAGATCAGTTGCCGTACCTGTACTCGTACCCTGTACAAGTACATTTACTCCTGGCAACAATTCACCTGTCTGAGCGTCTGTAACCTGCCCACTAACAGTTTCTTGTAACTCTTCTTCAATTTCTACTTCTTCCTGCATACTCAACAATACCAATTGCTGATTTTGAGAAATGGCAAATCTTAACCCGGTGCCGTCCAATAGATCCCAAAGAGCATCATAAACCGTCATGGAATTGTTGTTATAGGTCACTTTTTTGTCCTCTGGCAGAAGCGCTTTTCTGTACATCAGTTTTAAATCTGCCTGCTCTGAGATTACATTCAGAGCTTCTTCAAGCGATGCTTCTTCCAAATTAAGTTCAATGACCATTTGAAGCTGAGCATACGCTTCACTGTCTTTATCAGGCATCTGATTTTGAAATGCCAGAGTCCGGCTATCAAAATCGGGCACCATATTCGTCTGCTGTGCAATCAGTGCAGGGACCAACAGCATGGCCGCTAACACTATCCCCATAATCCGTATCATAATAGTTTGCATTGCTGTCCTCGTTATATGTTATGTGTGATTGTAAATGGTTATTTAATTAAAGTTGTATTGATCTCATCATCTTGTTTATCGAAAAGTTCAAAGTCTTTCATCATCTGCCGGGTAAAACGTATAGGTGCGATTTCCTTCCTCAATTTCAAGATCAAGCGAAAGTGCAATTCCGGTTAATACCTCCATCATGGGCTGTGAATAATCGATTTCAGCAGTGAGCCGGATTTCATCGATTGAAGAGTTTGCTGTCAGAATCTCAACCGCATACCAGCGCTCAAGACGGGGCAGAATATCTCTGAGTTCCCTGTCTTCAAAAACAAGCCGGCCTTCTGTCCAGCCAAGATGCCAGGAAAGGTCTGATATCGTTTGTACTTCAGGTGCACTGCCTGCTGTGAGATGTGCCATTTCATTCTGCTCAATGATAACCTCGTCCGAAGATTCTGCCTCTGAATTGATTTTTTCACCAAAAGCCACCGTTCCTTCTGTGACATATACTCCAACGCGCCTGCCTTCATCCGGCCAGGCCTGTATTAGAAATTTGGTACCTAATACCCTTGTGTAAGAATTATCTGAATGCACGATAAACGGAATTTCAGGATTTGAAGCCACTTCAAAATAGGCTTCACCTTCCAGTACCAGGTTCCTGTTGTTTCTATTGAAATTTGCCGGTACTTCAAGCCGGCTTCCGGCATGTAAAGTCACTCTTGAGCCATCATTAAGGGTATAAACAGCACGCTGGCCATCTCGTGTTGTAAGCTCCTCGTAAACAATTTCTTCGTTGTTTTGAGCTTCCTCAATCCCGAGATTATATTGGTGAGTAAAAAATCCTGCAGTCAGGATAATCATCACTGAAGCTGCAATAAGAGCAATTTTCTGACTGAGGCCCGACTTCTTAACTTTACTTTTAAATCTTTTTAATCTGATGCTATTTATATTCTCAGTTTGAGAATCAGTTTTCCGTATCTCCTCAGACAAAGCCCTCTCAGATTCATTGATACTATCTTCAAGTGTTCCCCAGGCGTGATCAACATCGAGTTTATACGGCAGTTGTTCCGACTCCTGCCATATTTGAAACAGAACATCGATTTTCTTTTCTCTTACCGGGTCAGATTTTATCCAGATTTTCATCTCTTCCATCTCCTCCCCGGTCATTTCCCCGGCAAAGTATCTGGCCAGTTTTTCCCACGGAATTTGTTGGTTCATTTCAGATTAAGTGATTTATATTTTCTGTATTTGCAAGCTATTACAATCGGGAAACCGGGTACTGTGACAAAAAGTTGAAAAAAATTTTATGTAGGGTGTTTTTTTAACGGATTGTGGGTTTTGCATAGTTTTGGAAGAGAATTCAGGAGACAGAATGTGGAG
>SLKH01000328.1 GCA_007134665.1 Balneolaceae bacterium | reverse complement strand
CTTGACCTGACCCTGCCCGACTGCAGGGGTGAAGAGTTAATTTGTGAAATGATAAAATTGGCTGAGCCAACACCAATAATTGTATTGACCGGATACGAAGATATAGATTTCAGTATAAAATCCCATTCTATGGGTGTATCCGACTACCTGCTTAAAGATGAACTGTCAACAAACAGGCTTTGGAAGAGTATCCTATACAGCATTGAGAGAAAAGAGGTCAACAAGCGACTGGAAGATTCTGAAAAGAGGTATAAAAAACTGTTCGAGAATAATCCTTCTCCAATGATTATCTATGATTCTGAAAACCGAAGGATTGTGGATAGCAATGTGGAAGCTTTGAAAATGTTTGGTTATACAAAAGATAAGATTCTCACTCTGACCATTGATGATATCAGGGTGAATGATGATCAGGAGCACGATTTAAGATCTTATGGTATGAGGGGGACAGTTGGAGGTATCCTTACATATATGAACGATGAAGGAACCCTCATGTTTATGGAAGAAAATGCTCACGCAATAGAGTTTAGAGGCAGAGAATCTGTATTGATGCTTTTAAATAATGTGACTGATAAAGTGAATTTACAGGAAAAAATCATTGAACATTCAATCCGGGCTGAAGAGCAGGAGAGAAATCGTATTGCCCAGGAAATACATGACGGGATCATACAGCAGCTGGTTGCCTGTGGACTTTTTACTCAAAATCTTCACGATATAAAAGAAGATCCGGAACTTCTTGACCAAAAAATTTCGAAATTATTCGAACTTATTCAAAAAATTACAGATGAAACCCGGCACTTGTCACATAAGTTAAAATCTGCAGAGATAGAAACGATGTCACTATCCGAGATGACAAGCCAACTCATAAAACAGTTACAGCAATCCACAAAAATTGATTTCGTTTTAAAAGATTTTATTCCGGATGAAATGGAATTAAATCACCTTGTGAAAACGAACCTTTATCGAAGTTTGCAGGAACTTTGCAATAATATTGTGAAACATTCCGGAGCAATCAAAGCAATCATCATAATGGAAATCGTTGATCAACAGATATTTTTATCGGTATCCGATGACGGGGTAGGGCTGAAAGAAAGTGATAATCAAAGCAGTGGTATCGGAATTGCGAATGTTAAGCGCCGTGTTCAAAAATTGGGTGGAACAATTCAGTTCATAAATATTAACGGCCGAGGATTAAAAGTAACGATTGATATTCCATTGAACAGTAAATTTTGAATTACAG
Organism: Balneolaceae bacterium; assembly: GCA_007134665.1. Classification (GTDB taxonomy): domain Bacteria; phylum Bacteroidota; class Rhodothermia; order Balneolales; family Balneolaceae; genus SKRC01. The sequence goes on along the minus strand of SLKH01000328.1, from coordinate 2,344 downwards.
GAAATGATGACCGTGAGTTGAATTAAATTCAGTTCACATAATGATATTAATATTTCAAGGAATGATAAATGAGTCAGTCATCAAATATGTCATCTGATTTTAAATCGGAATTTAGAGTTGAGTCGGATTTTAATGTTGCTGAGTTTGCAGAATGCGAATCCGGGCTATGGGAACTGGATTTGAATACGAATGAGATATATTGGTCAGATGAAATTTATAATATTTTCATGTTACCTCCAGACAACGCTATTGAACTGGAAAATATGGCAGAGTTGTTTCAAAAGAAAAGTACATTTCTGAAATTTATTGATCAGGCAAAAAACCGAATTGAAGCATCATCTGTTAAAATGAAATGTGTAAGCCAGACCAATTCTGATCAATGGGTGAAGATTACGTGCAAACCTTTTCAGCTTGAGGGTCAAACTGTAAAATTGTATGGAATAATTCAGGATATCGGTGCACACAAACGTGTCGAAATGTTTTTGAAATCAGCTCTTGAAGAACTAATGGAGCGAAATAAAGAACAGGCATGCCTTTTTAATATTTCTAAATTAAATGAACCAAGCCATACGTTTAAAGAACTGATTACGAAAACGATTAGTTATATACAGCACGGATTCCAATTTCCGGACCTGGCTGAAGTTCGTATTCAATTTGATGGAAAATCCTATCAATCTGGAAACTATAAAAACAGTAATAGACGACTCACGGCTGTTTCCAAACGGATCTATGATAAACCGTTGGTAATTGATGTTATTTACCTGGAAAGTACAAATAGCCCGGAATTTTTAAAGGAAGAACAGGACTTGATTGATACAATCGTGCAACTTCTAAGTTTAAAAATTTATCAAAAAATCAGCCGGGAAGAACTTGAAAAAGCAAACAGGGAGAAAGAAGTCATTCTTGAAAGTATTGGTGACGGTTTTTTTGCAGTTGAAGAAGACTGGACAGTTTCATATTGGAATAAAAAGGCCGAAGAAATATTGGGAAAAAAGAAAGAAGAGATACTTGGTGAAAACCTGTGGGAACATTATCAGGATGCTGTCTCACTAAAATTTTTTACTGAATATCACAAAGCGATGAATGATAAAGTTTCCGTTCATTTCGAAGAATATTTTCCACCGCTTGAAAAATGGTTTGAAGTGAGTGCCTATCCATCGGATAACGGGATTTCGGTCTATTTTATTGATGCAACCGAACGAATAAAATCGGAACAGCAACTCATAGAGCTGAACAAGTCGCTTGAGAAACATGCGAATGAACTTGCTAAATCCAATTCGGAATTGGAGCAATTTGCATTTATCGCTTCACATGACCTTCAGGAGCCATTGAGAATGGTAAGCAGTTTTCTGACTCAATTAAAACGTAAGTATAATGATCAGTTGGATGAGAAAGCACAGCAATATATTCATTTTGCCACCGAAGGAGCTGAACGGATGAGGCGAATCATACTTGATCTGCTTGAGTATTCACGGGTTGGAAGTGTTGAAATTGGAAAAACTGAAATTGACTTGAATGAAGTACTCGATGAAGTTCTGTCGGTTCATAAGAAAACCATTGAAAAGAAGAAAGCAATTATCAATATACCGGATCTGCCTGTCATCAGTGCATCTGAAATTCATCTCAAACAATTATTTCAAAATTTGATTAGTAACAGTTTAAAATATCAAAAGGATGGTAATCAGCCGGTAATTAATATTTCAGTAAGGGAGGATGATGATTCCTGGCTGTTTAGTGTTTCAGATAATGGAATTGGGATTGACTACAAATATCACAAAAAGATTTTTGCGATTTTTCAACGCTTACATGCACAAGAAGAGTATAGCGGAACGGGTGTGGGTTTGGCAATTTGTAAAAAAATTGTAGAGCAGCAAGGTGGTGAAATCTGGATTGATTCCGGTGACACACAGGGAACCATCTTTTATTTCACAATTTCAAAAAAAGAGTAAATATCATGAAATTTACTGCGATCAGTAAGTTTGAAATTCGAAATCAAATGGAAAATGAGGTGAAGGAAGCCTTTAAAAACAGGCCCGGATTGGTGGATCAAGCCAAGGGGTTTATCGGATTAAATGTGATCAGCCCAAAAGAGAATCCGGCCGAAATCTGGTTAATCACCCACTGGGATGATGAAGAATCGTTTCATAACTGGCACAAGAACCATAAAAGTGAATCACACCAGGGAATTCCAAAAGGACTCAAGCTGGTAAAAAGGAGTTTTTCACTTCGATTATTTGATCACATAACTTCTTGACAGGTGCAGGATGAATAACAGTAAAGTTTTAAAGCAGCTTAAAACAGATATTGAAAAGCTGGCTGAAAACATAACAGATATTCAATTCAG
>SLKH01000001.1 GCA_007134665.1 Balneolaceae bacterium | reverse complement strand
CTGAAACAGGTTCAAGCACCTGAATTGACCATATTTGTAAACTGTCACCAGCATTCGCAGGATTTAGTCGAAGTATCCCATTGATCATGAGACTTTCTTGATACAACCCCTTCACAATCAGTACCCGAACCGATAGCATCACTCTCCCTCAGTTGAGATCGAGCCGTATTCCCAGAACACCCCTCACGTTGTAACGCTGGACGCGCCACAACGATCTCCCCTCGATGGGAGATGTTATGGTTCGTTCACCAGGGTCACGTTTTCGGGTGGGTTCAGAGGTTTGTTCTACCCGCCAGGACGGAACCACAATGTACAATCGCAGCACTGGACAGGATTTGATCCTGATAATTATAATTGAACTCAGGTTTATACGTTAAACTAACGATGGATAAAAAAGTCGGTACACCCTTTTGGGTTAAAGTTTCAATTTGAGTATTTTTACTATTCTAAATAAAACTCTGAGTATAAAGTTATCATGCTGTACGGAATTATCATTTCAATTATTGTAATTATCAGCGTTTTGCTGATTATTGTTGTCTTGCTGCAACCAGGTCAAAAAGAGGGGCTATCAGGAGGTTTGGCAGCTGGTATGATGGGAAGCTCCGGTATGGGGGCGCGAAGAACTGCAGACCTGTTATCAACCACAACAGCAGTGCTGGCAACTGTATTTTTGCTTTTGAGCCTGTTGGCCAACTTTGCAATCGATGCTGGTGGAACGCCAGGAAGTGCGGTGCAGCAACAGGGTTTGCAGCCTGTAGAGACTGATTTTCAGGCACCGGCTGAAACTCAAGCTCCAATCCCGCAGCAAACCGAACCGATTGAAGATCAGGATAACTGAATTATTCCATTCTCAGGAAAAAAGGAAAAGTCTCATTTTCGCGTTCAGGCCGGTTCTCCAGCAGATTTAATTCGTATAATTCTCCGCGAATCCATGTATCGGTAAACTCATTATAATGCGGAGAACCGGGGTTCCCCGATTGCCCACCGGGATAGACACCATACGCCTTGGGCTTTTTACCTAATTCCACAATCATTCTCCAGGATGGGCCGTGACTACCGCGTATTGCGTTAGGTGATTCCGCTCCGCCGTCTGTGAACAGGTTATATTCTCCCAGTCCCGGAAACTGCCCAAGATGGTTTAGGTTCGTTTCATTAACAAACCCCCATTTCCATTGATTGAAATCTTCACCGTAAGTTCTCGTCAGTTCATCAACGGACTGCTTATATGCTGCGGTAATCAATTCCGACTGCGATGTGTAATTTCCATTTTTAACATCATCATAGAATGGCGATTCTGGTTCCTCAATAATTTTTTGCAGCGTACGGTCTCTTTGAGGACGTCGCATCGGTTCGTCATGCTCAAGAATTCTCCATGTTTTACTGTAAAGCTGATTCCACCAGGTATAAAAAATAGAGGGAGCGATTTCATCACCCAAATTTTTATAATCCCACTGATTCAGAAGCGGCAAAATTTCTGACTGCTTATCATCCAGATTCTCCGGGTCAATATGGCTGAGTAAATGAGGGAGAGCGAGCTCAGCGTGATAACTGTAGTTGTCGAGTTGCAGTAACCTCATCTCCTCAATGGTAATATCGTCCAGGCCATCAAGCTTTTCATTGATCCGGGTTCCACGCTCGAAAGGGGCAAAGTAATCTCCCAGGTAATAGGGGTAATCATCATTCGTGGGATACTGATTCGCTGAACTAACAAACCCCCGCCCGGGATTAACAGATTTCGGGTTATGTTCATAAGGTAACCAGCCCTGCCAGTCGTAAGCAGGATTTCTCCCATTACTGATGGTTCTGCCCTGGCCATGCCATCTCAGTGGCAGTTTTCCTCCGATTTGCATGGCAATTGTACCATGGCGGTCTGCCAGGGCAAAATTCTGTGACGGAGCTGAAAAATAGGCTAATGCATTTGAAGCTTCTTCAACACTGGATGCACGATTTAACAGGTAATAGGCCCTCATTTCATCTGATGGTTCATGGCCGATCCATCGGATTGCGTGGCCAATAGCAAAATTGGATTGGCCAGGCTGGTTTTCATCGGGCTGCACGATCGGCCCGTGATGTGTAAATAACAGGGTATCGGTTACGGTTTTACCGCCCCTGACCCGGATCTCTTCAACTCTTCGATGTACCGGCCTCCATTCTCCATCATGAAGGTATTCATCCCGGGATTCATCCCTCAATTCAATTTCATACCAGTCAAGTACATCCACTCCTGTATTCGTATTGAGCCAGGCGATGTCACTGTTAAAGCCTTTTATAACTGACGGTGACCCGGGAATCGTTACTCCATAAACATTGATGCCCGGAGCATTCAGTTGCATTTCGTACCAAATCGAAGGAATGGACAGCCCGAGATGGGGATCTCCGGCAAGTATCGGATTACCACTTGCAGTTTTTGAGCCGTCTACGACCCAGTTATTGCTTCCGACAGCCGGGTCGGTTTCGAATGGACTGATTCCCGAAACCCATTCCGGTGTGAAATTGTCAGCGGGACTTTGTGTATAGATCGGTTCGAAATCCCAGGTGGTTTCTGAAGGAATAATCGGATCAGTCCAGCGTGATGGGCTGCTGATGTATTTTTCCACAAAATCCTGTCCGAGGAACGCCATTGTGTTGCTTGTCTGTACATCATGGCTGCCACCTGCCAGCATCTGTGTCATATACTTCAACAGAAGTGCGGTTTTCAAGTGCGTCCACTCCGAAGGCCTGGTATTTAATACTTTATACTCTACAGGTAAATCTCCCGAATTTAAATTCAGGATATATTGATTAATACCATCAGTATATGCATTCAGCATCTCTTCAATCTCATCACCCTGTAACATAGTGAGTGTTTGTTCGGCCCCGTACACCATACCCATTCGCCGCTGTACCAGGTCGTATTCAAGGAGATCCTCACCGAACCATTCAGAAAGGCTGCCTTCAGATGCACGAACCTGAAGTTCAAGCTGAAACAAGCGGTCTCTTGCTGTTACATATCCCTGGGCAAAGTAAAGGTCATAGTTGTTGCCGGCAAAAATGTGTGGCACACCGCGATCATTATAAAATATTTCAACCGGCTCATTGATTCCACTCATACTTAGAACCAGGGATCCGGATTGACGGTCTGTCTCCGCATTCGCCCAAAACCCGGTGCCCGGATGGAAAAAACTGCCAGCGGGAGGAAGCGGGCCGAGGGATAGTGAAAATAGTGTGATTGTTATGAGCGTAGCCAACAAGGAGGCAAGGAAAGAGAACTTTGGGTTCATATCAGAAGATTATATTCGATCGATAAATCCTGAATGTTAATATAGAAAAACCGGATATGGAATCCTTGAAAAGCATTTTGAAGCCAAAGTTTACTGATTGCGTTTATTATGCTTCTCCGTTACCATATCATCTGTTTCATGCAAAAAACACTTCCACCGCTTTTAATGAATTCATTCGTATCGAATTCATGGACAATGAAGCCATGATCATGCAATTTTTTGTTTACCTTTGAACTGCCTCTTTGAATTAATACATTTTTCCCATCCGGACAAACTGCATTTACGGCAAAAAGTTTTTCAGCTTCATAGCTGCCGGCTTCTATTACATGTTTATACATTTTATATATCATATTTAGCCCGGTATCACTGAATGCGCCTGGATAAATCAGGACACTCTCTTCATCCAGGGAGCAGAAACAGGTGTCAAGGTGGTAATAACGTTCATCCACGAGTTCAAGTGCAAGCACCGGTACATCAAAGATTTTTGAAATTTCAGTATAGGCATTCAATGATGTTCGGTGTCCATAACCTCCCCATAATATCTGGCGCTTAAAATGCCAGATACCGTCACCCATACCTTCAAAATCGGTTACTTTATTTTTGTCGAGATGATGAATTTCATAACCGTTCCTTCTGAACCACTTCTCAATATGCGGGACTTCCTCCCTTCTCTCTTTCGTATGCATGATGCTCATGATTACTCTACGGTCTCCATTCTCATTGCAATAGGGAAGGCTCTGATTTGCTGAAAATACCATATCAGGCAAGCCTTTTTGTCCTTCCAGAATATTTATATCGAAACCGATTTTACGAAAACCGTCAACCAACAACTGCCATTCTGCATAAGCCTGTTTTTTGTCAACTCTTCCGATTTGATTCTCCATATGAGGATTGATGACATAAGTGACATCAAAATATGTGGGTTTTATCATCAGAACCCGGTTCGGTACCGGCATAGGAGCGGCATCTTCTGTCTTGAAATCAATTTCATCTGCAGTTTTGTAAATCTTTGTCATAACCACATTTATTTTGTGATATCAATTTTTCAGCTCTCTGAGAGGGGAAATCACGCTTCATGAATGTGTAATTAAAATACTGAAAATGTAACTCTAAAATTTTACTTTCTTTATGTTCGTTGCACTGGTAGATTAAAATCATGTTGCTGAACCCGGACATATTAACCCAAATTGCCCCGCTTGAGCTAAAAGCCCGAACGATCATCGAGGGGTTTATTTCAGGACTTCACAGAAGCCCATATCATGGTTTCAGTGTAGAGTTTGCAGAACACAGGCCGTATCATGCAGGTGATGATTTCAAGCACATCGACTGGAAAGCTTATGGAAAAACCGGCCGCTTCTTTGTAAAGCAATATGAAGAAGAGACCAACCTGCGTGCTCATATTGTACTGGATGTGAGTACTTCCATGAATTTTAAACATTTTGCTGAATGGAGTAAATTGCGATATGCAATTCACTATGCTGCTTCACTGATGTACCTGATGAACCGGCAGCGGGATGCATGCGGGTTAATCACATTCGACAGTGAGATCAGGCAGAAGTACCCTCCGAAATCTTCCTACAGTCATCTGCGCATGCTTTTCGGGCAAATGGAGAAGATTCTTGAAAATGAAGATCAGAGCCGCAAAGATAAAAGAGAGTCTGCCTCTGCAGAGGCACTTCACAGCCTTGCCGAACAGTTGAAACACAGAAGTCTTGTGGTCATATTGAGTGACCTGTTTGAAAATGTATCAAATCATGATGCCCTGATATCAGCTCTCAAACATCTGAGACACCGAAAACATGAAGTACTGTTGCTCAATGTTCTCGAACATAAGAGTGAACGGGAACTGGATTTTCCCGATGGCACATTTCTGTTTGAAGATATGGAGACCGGCTCGGAACTTGAAGTTGTGCCAGCCCAGGTTAAAGAGAGTTACAGAAAAAAAGTAAAGGATTTTACATATAAATTTAAGCTGGCCTGCAGTGAAGCAAAAATCGATTTTGAAGAGATTGACACCCAAAGCCCGTTTGATTTGGCTTTACTGGCTTACCTGAATAAGAGGAAACGATTAGGGTGAATGTGTAAAAAATCGAATATCGAATATTGAACACCGAACGCCGAATTCGACATTCGATATTCGGCGTTCGATATTCCTCCCGGCGCTTTCTCATGTCACACTTGATTTCTTCAAAACCCAATCCAGAAGTCTCGGGAAAAATCGTTTGATGTAAACGGCAACCACCTCTCTGCCCCCGATGTAGATCTCTTTTTGGCGTTTTGCCAGTTTTGGAAGCAGTTTTTTCGTGAACTTATCCGCAGTCATTCCGTGCATCTGGCCGGAACCCATTTCACCAAGCAGGGAGCCGTCGGCCAGCAGTGCATTCAGTGTTACGTTGGTTTTGACAAATCCCGGGCAAATTAGCGTTACATCAATATTATGGACGTCTACCTCCTGCCGAAGAGAATCATACCAGCCGTGAAGTGCGTGCTTGGAAGCCGAATAGGTGGATCGGAGCCGGGTGCCGAATTTGCCGACAACACTGCTCATAACTACAATGTGCCCCCGTTTTTTTTCGATCATGTATGGTAAAACCTGCCGGGTCAGGTTAATGGTGCCGAAAAAGTTGATTTCCATCACCTGCCGGATTACATCCATTTGCGTTTCATGTGCAAGTCCACGCTGACTGATTCCACCGTTATTGATCAGCATGTCAATTCTGCCATAGAGTTCAACTGCATGCTGGGTAATATCAGCATGCGATTTGGTATTGGTCAGGTCGAGTGGTAAGATATGGATGTGAGACTTGTCTCCTTCACAATTCTCCCTGACGCGTCCAAGCTCTTCAGTGCGCCGTGAAGAAATGATCAATTTGGCACCTTCCCCGTGAAAAGCGTAAACAAGAGCCTCACCGATTCCGGAAGAAGCTCCTGTGATCCATATAACCTGGTCTTTAAATGACATTAATTATCGTTACCTTTTAAAATGAGGGCGTAAAATATAGCTTTTGACAGATAATATTCAGTTTGGAAGCGAATAATATCTCTTCCATTCCAACTGTCCGGGTTACTTTCTTTAGTATCTTTCTGATCCTGTTTATTATTTTCCGGGATGATTCAGGTTACGAATAATGATTAAATAATTTTATAGGCTAAATCGTGGCACCAAAGCATACAATCCTGCTGGTGGAAGATGAAGTTGAGCCGGCTGAAATGATGGCAAATTTTTTGAGCATGAACAACTTTGAAGTTCTTCTTGCTCATGATGGAAAAAAAGCACTTGAAATCATCGATAAACAGGCCAGCAATATACATCTGGCTCTGCTGGATATTATGGTACCCGGTGTGGATGGCTGGGAAATTTGCAAACGTATCAGGAATCACCCTGTGATCAATGATATCCCGGTGATTTTTCTGACTGCAAAAGATCAGGAGAAAGATGAGATTGAAGGGCTTGAACTGGGGGCTGATGATTACATTTCAAAACCGGCAAGCCTTCAGCTTGTTAAAACCCGAATAGAATCTTTACTTCGCCGCAGAAACCCGCAGACCAGTGCCTGGATTCAGTACGGTGAAATTTACCTTGACACAGAGGGAAAAGAACTGTTTAAAAATGAAGAGAGAATTGAACTGACTTCAACTGAATACACCATACTTGAACTGTTTTTCAAAAATCCAAAGCGGGTGTATAGCAGACAGGAAATTCTGGAACAGATTTCTGATGATGAACGATATGTATTCGACAGAACAGTTGATGTTCATATCAAAAACCTGAGGCTGAAAATGGGAGATGCCTCAAGAATAATCAAAACGTATCGCGGTTTGGGGTATGGCCTGAATCGTGAAGTTGCCATGTCATGAGTATCCGATCCAAACTTGCGTGGACTTTTATCCTGTTGTTGATTTTCGGCATCACAGCAATCAGCAGCTATTCAATTTTGTTTATCCGGAATTACCTGCTCGATGAGGGTGAAGTACAAATTGTGAATGATGCACAGTGGCTGGGAATTACCATCCAGAACCTGCCGGGTGATGATCGTTTTGAAACACATTTAAATGAAGCTGCAGTCATATCCGGATACAGAATATCAGTGTATGATATAGACGGAATCTTATTTGCTTCGGTACCCTATGACGAAGAATATTCAGCACCGGCTTATCTGCCTGATGAGATGTTGCGACAGTTGAACGGAACGGGTGCAATAATTGAAAACCAGGGGGAATCCGACTGGCTGGTTGCATTTATTGCTGTCGAGGCAGAGCAAAACCCGGTACGGTATCTTCAGATCTCACAGCTCAAAGATGAAATCTACGCTCCGATTCGAACCATTCGATGGATAATCTATACGGGAATGTTCATCTCTATTGGAATTGTACTTCTGGTAAGTGTCTGGTTTTCCAGGTACATGTCGAGGCCGATCGTACAACTTGAGAGGACTGCACGGTCGATTGCCGAAGGAGATGTGGATAAAACGATTCATCTAAACAGAAAAGACGAGTTCGGAACACTTGCTGAATCACTGAATCGAATGGCTTCAAAGCTCAGGCAGGATAACGAGGAACTGAAAAAAATATACGATAAACAGGGGCAGTTTTTTGCTGATATTACGCATGAACTGAGAAACCCGCTTCATACCATTTCAGGCGCATTGGAAATGTTGCAGATGAATGATTTGCCGGAAACGCAGAAAAAGCATTACCTGGCAACTGCAAGTAAGCAGACCGATCGCATTCATCGGCTGTTTAAAGACCTGGTAACACTGCAGAGATATGATTCCGACTCTCATTTTATCGAAAAAAAGAGGTTTAATCTGGCTGGTGTAATTCTTCAGTCTTGTGAACCTTATTATCCGCCGGCAAAAGAAAAAGGGATCAAAATGGATGTGCAAATAGATTCACACTACGTTTTTGCTGATCCGAACAAAATCGAACAGGTGATTGACAACCTGGTATCAAATGCGATTAAGTATACAAATAAGGGGAAAATTTCGATTCAGGCTGAAAAACTGAATGGAGAGGTTAAAGTGAAAGTGAGTGATACCGGAATCGGGATTTCGGATGAACATCTGGAACGGTTGTTCGACAGGTTTTACCGGACAGACAAGGCGAGATCCCGGGACAAAGGGGGTACCGGGCTTGGATTATCTGTGGTGAAAAGCATTCTGGATGCACATGGTTCCCGCGTAGACGTTGAAAGTAGCCCAGGTGAAGGAACCGTTTTTTCGTTTACTCTCCAGCTTGCTGACCAGGATTCTGTTCCGAAAGATACCTGAACAGGTTGCCGGCTAAAATACCGCCTACAGCAGGTGCCAGAATGAATATCGGCAGATAGAGATAGGAATCGCCAAAATCAAAGTAGTCGATAATAGAAGCTGCAGCAGCAATAGATGGATTGAAAACTCCGCCGGAAACCGGTTCACCGACCAGGAGGATGCCGGCATACGATAACCCGATTGCCAAACCGTAAATCCTGTTATGTTTAAATGAATCTGTAAGAAAGAGGGTTAGGTAGAGCATCGAGAGTAACAGCAAAAATAATAATTCGATCGAACCGTATTGTATCGGTGTGGCAGACGATGCGGGGACTGTTTGCAGAGCTGATCCGGCCAGGAAGAAAATCATTAGGGTGCCGGCGAGAGCACCTAATGTCTGGCTGATGATATAAGAAAACATTGATTTTCCCGATATATGTCCTGTTGCCCAGAATGAAAGGGTGATCGCCGGGTTATAATGAGCACCTGAAATCGAGGCCCCGATATAGATTATCGGGATAATAAAGAGTCCTGATGCAAGAGCATTTCCGGTTAACCCGATGGCAAGTACCAGGAAAAATGTACCGATTAATTCGGCAACAAATTTTTTCATAAAAAGGAATACAAGCTTAAATTGAATTCCGCTTAATCTACCTCATACTCAAACGATCATCAAATCAAATTACAGCCGGTGTTTGTACGGGTAAATGAGTTGCAATAGACAATGAGATCGAAGATTCTGATGGATATATGAAAGCCTGGAGAAGTCTCTTCACGATCTCTTCATAATAAAACCTTTTTTTTAGAGTTGAGATAAACCGCGGTTAATAGATTATTATGCGAATAGGTGTTGTACTTATGAACCTGGGTGGCCCCACCCATGAAGAGAATGTTCAGGATTTCCTGTATAATCTGTTCCAGGATGAGGATATCATTAAAATGGGAGGGGGGAAAACTCAAAACCTGTTTGCCAAAATTATATCCAAATTCAGAGCTCCAAATGTAGCTGAAGACTACAAAGAGATTAATGGTTGTCCGAAAGGTTGTACCGGTAATAATCACTGTATGAATCGCAAAAATAAAGTGGTTTCAGATTGCTGTTCACCAATTAACGGGTTGACCGAGCGTCAGAGAAGGGCTCTTGAGAAGCATTTTGGCAACCGGTTGCCGGATCATGAAGTAAGAGTATATACTTGTATGAGGTACTGGATTCCGTTTGCTGATACCATCATGGACGATATGGTAGATGACGGCATTACCCATACTGTTCTGATGCCTCTCTATCCTCAATTTTCCTGGACAACAACCGGCAGCAGTTTCAGGGACTGGGAAACGGTAAGAAAAAAGAAATTTGGCGATAAGGCGCCCTGGAAAGAATTTCATGTCAAAAATTATCACCTCAATGAAGATTACCTGGCCTCTATCAACGACAGAATTGATGAGGCGTTGTCTGAAATGGATGAGGAAACCCGTAATAAAACCCATTTTATTTTTAGTGCGCACGGAACCCCCCTGCTCGAAGTTCGAAGCGGTGACCCATACACAACTGAAATCAAGGAGACGATGGAAGCAGTTATGGAGCGAAGAGAAGTGAAAAACTCCTACTGGCTCAGTTTTCAATCAAGGGTAGGCCCTCAAAAATGGACACAACCAAATACCGAAGATCTTGTCAGAAGGCATCTGGAATATGGGATTAAAAACTTTTTGATGGTCCCGATTGCTTTTGTAACGGATCATATTGAGACACTGTATGAACTTGGTGTTGAGCTCGTTGAAGATATGGAAGAGGAAGGGTTTAAATTTGAGAATTATAAAGTGATGGACGGACTTAATGATCATCCATCATACATTAAGGCACTTGCAGATGAAGCAATTTTGCGACTGTCTGACGTCATCGGGGAAAATGGTGAAAATGAAAATCAAACAGTAAATAAAGAGAAAATTACAACTGTATAATCAGGGATGGTTGACTCAAATTTTGAAAATTTTACAGTTATAGGGATTAATCATTGGGATGCACCTGTTGACCTGCGGGAAAAATTCAGTCTCGCTGACGAACAAAAGCGGTCATTGCTTGACGGAGCAAATAGAGAAGGTATATCCAGTATTTTTGTTGTATCTACTTGTAACCGAACTGAAATCTATGCTCAGTACACTACCCCTCATGAATTGGTCCGGCTGCTGACAACTTATTCAAATGGATCACTTGATGAATTTCATAAATATGGTTTTGAGTATGAAGGCTGGCGTGCTGTTAATCACCTTTTCAAGGTAGCAACTGGGCTTGATTCGCAAATCCTTGGTGACCTTCAAATCATTAAACAGGTTAAAGAGGGGTATGAATTGTCCGCTGAACTGAATATGGTTGATGGCCCGTTACACAGGCTCATGCAGCATGTATTTCGTACCCATAAGCGATCACGGAACGAAACTTCTTTGGGCAATGGTGCAGCTACTGTAGCGTATGCAGCGGTCAAATTTGCAAACCGGACTTTTGAAAACCTGTTAAATAAAAATATCCTGCTTGTAGGCACAGGCAAAATTGGTAAGGTTACCTGTAAAAACCTTGTTAACCTGGGTGCAAGTAAACTCACGCTGATCAATCGAACCCGTGACAGGGCGGAATTTGTTGCAGGAAGGTACAATCTTGAAGTGGCGGATATGAATCAGTTATCAGATCAGATTGCTGATGCTGATCTTGTCATTGTTGCTACCGGGGCCACTAAACCGGTGATTACAATGGATGATATGGAAGCTTCCATTGAAAATCCGAAGTTCAAGGTGATGCTTGACTTGTCTGTTCCCCGAAATATCGATCCAGAGGTGGGTAAACTTCATTTTGTTGATGTTGCTAATATGGACATGCTCAGTGATGTAACCGACGAAGCGTATCGAAAAAGAGAAAAAGAAGTTCCGCTTGTAAAGCAAATCATTGAAGAAGAGCTGGGCCAGTTTGGTTTGTGGCTGCGTGAACAGCGGGTTGTGCCAACAATTAAGGCACTGATTGAAAAGCTTGATACGATCCGGGATGAGGAACTGGATTTCTTCAGGCACAAAATTTCAAGTGATGATGTAGACAAAGTTGAAAACCTGACAAGAAGAATTGTAAATAAAATCGCTGCTTACAGTATCGAGCATCTTCGGGATCATCATCAGTCAGATGAAGTCACCAAAGTCGTGGAAGATATGTTCAAATTGAAGGCCGGAGGCCTGAATGAATGAGATTCTTCGGATTGGAACCAGAGATAGTAAACTTGCATCCTGGCAGGCAGAGCATGTAGCCGAAAAACTTAAAAAGATCGGAATTCGATCGGAGCTGGTTTTTATTAAATCTGAAGGGGATCTGGATCTGACTACTCCTTTGGCTGAGATGGGTGGGAAAGGAGTTTTTACCAAAGCACTCGATGATGCCCTGATACAAAAAGAAATCGACCTTGCTGTCCACTCTTATAAAGATCTGCCCACAGTAAACCCGCTTCCTTTAAAGGTAGCAGCAGTTCTTGAGCGGGAAGATCCGCGTGACGCCCTGGTAGCCCCGGCAGGAACCGAATTCCTGGACTCACCGGAGATTACTGCTGTAATTGCTACAAGCAGTAACCGAAGAAAGGCACAATGGTTGCATCGGTATCCGGGTCATGAAATCACAAATATTCGAGGCAATGTTCAAACCCGGCTTCGTAAAGTTCATGAAAACGGATGGAATGGCGCGATTTTTGCAGCAGCCGGACTGAAAAGAATCAATCTTGATCATCACATTGCAGAATACCTGGACTGGATGGTCCCGGCACCGGCACAGGGCGTAGTTGCTGTTATGATTCATGAAGCGAATCATAAACTGGAACAGGTACTTGCTCAAATCGGACATGAAGAGACAGCGATCTGTACAGGAATTGAACGGGAACTTTTAAACAGGATGGAAGCAGGCTGCAGTGCCCCTGTTGGTGCATTTGCCTGGATTGAAAATGAAGTCTTAATTCTGCATGCAGTCGCCCTGACATTAGATGGAACCGTACAGTATGATGTGGAACTGACCTCACCGGTTAAAGCAGCAACAGGCCTTGGTAACAAAGCAGCTGATCAACTGCTTGCAAAAGGTGCAGATGCCATTATTGAAGAACTTAAAGGGCCTTAAGGTTTTAAGATTGATACAGTCTGTCAGTAATCCGAAATCTGATATGTCTGATAATTTGCTGTCGCATTATGAATGTTAACGTGTAATTTTTTGAAATAAGTTTTCAACCGGCCAGACCAAATGGCTGATCGTTACAGGTAATACGAATCCGACCCCGATGAACCCCAAACGCATTTTTATTACGCGTACACTTACGGAAGACCAGGTTCTGTATGCGAAAGCACTTGGCATGGAACCGGTGATCCAGCCGGCACTCAAAGTGGAAATACCGGAAAACCACGAAAAACTTTTAAAAAAGCTCGATCGGTACCAAGATGCTGTATGGGTATTTACAAGTCAAAATGGTGCAGAGGTGTTGAGAAGGGTTCAGGATTCAGAATTCAGAATCCAGGGATTTCCGGTCGTTTATGCTGTCGGTGAAAAAACTGGGGAAGCACTGGCTGAAATTGGGATAAAAGCAAAAGTACCTGATCAGCAGGATGCTGTTGGCCTGGCGGAATTGATAAATCGTGATTTTCAAAACAATAAACCGGATATCATCCATTGGTGCGGGAATCGGCGAAGAGATGAGCTCGGTAACAAGTTAAAAAATGGAGGGTTCGGGTATGTCGACATTGAAGTATATCAAACCGAATTAAATAACATCCGGATACCTGACATGAAGATAGATGCAGTTCTGTTTTATAGTCCAAGTGCTGTGGAAGCATTCAGGCGCAGTGGAGGGTTTGACAGGAATTTACCGGAATTATTTGCAATCGGTAATACGACTGGTGAGGCTTTGAGCCTGGAATCGGGAAAACATGTACATATACCATCGGCCCCATCCACTGAAGCATTGTTAGAACTTGT
>SLKH01000367.1 GCA_007134665.1 Balneolaceae bacterium | reverse complement strand
GGAGGCGGAGACCCGACACCTATGCCGGTACCCGATAACCTTGATTATGATGCCTGGCTTGGAACAACACCCAAAGTTCCATATACCTTACAAAGGGTACATCCACAGGATGGTTATAGCAGGCCGGGGTGGCTGCGATGTGAACAGTTTTCTGCCGGTATGATCACCGGATGGGGAACTCATCACGTGGATACTGCGCACTGGGGAATGGGAACCGAATATTCAGGGCCGCTTGAAATCGAAGCTGAAGCAGCATTCCCAACTGATGACCCTGGTTATGAAGGTTTGTGGAATGTTCATGGCGATTTTCGGGTAGAAGCCAAATACGAAAATGATGTTACAATGATCATCACTGGTGATTTCCGAAATGGAGTACGGTTCATCGGTGATGAAGGATGGATCTTTGTTGCACGTGGAAGTGCCGTTACAGATGATGAGCCTGAACTTGATGAAGGTGAGGAATCTCCATTGCAGGCCAGCAATTCAGCGATATTGCGATCCCAGATCGGGCCGAATGAAATCCATCTTTATGATGCAGAAGAGCAACATGCAAACTGGATTCGCTGTATCAAAACAAGGGAAAGAACTATTGCTCCGCCAGAAGTTGCACATCGATCCTGTTCAGCCTGCCTGGTTTCACATATTGCAATGAAATTACCCGGTAAACTTTATTGGGATCCTGTAAATGAACGTTTTAAAAATAATGATAAAGCGAATTCTATGTTGTCAAGGCCACAGAGACACCCCTATAAAATTTCACAAATTCCGGGTTTAATGGTCAGATAAACCAGGGTCAGGAAACAAGTTACAGGAGTTGAGTTGCCACATAATGGTTTCATAAATTTCAATAATTTGGTTTAATTGAACCATTTGAGGGATTCTGTATATATACAGTTAATTTAATCGTCAGATAGACCTTGATATGTCCGAACGTGATAAAACAAAGTAATGGCAGTTCAGCCTGAGCCTTGTGACCTGATACTGAAGGCTTATAAAAAATTGAATCGCAACTAAACTTTTTTACAGATAAATGAAATATTCTTTTTTGGTGATTTTTTCAGTTCTTCTGTTCATAACTTCTTGTGAAGAGGAGAGAGATCCGGCAGGATTTACAGGTGCAGAAAATGAAGTAAGGCTTATTAATTTAAATCCTGGCCACTTTCATGCAGGGCTCATTCATATGCACGACTATCCCCAGGTTGACCCCACAGTTTATGTCTATGCACCGGGTGGCAGTGAGCTGGATTCCTATCTGAACATGGTCAATCAATTTAATACACGGGCTGAGAACCCGACTAACTGGAACCCTGAAGTATATACCGGTGATGACTATGTGAGCCGGATGGTTGAAGAAAAAGCAGGAAATGTGATGGTTGTGGCCGGTAATAATGCCCGAAAGATCGAGTATATCAACAGAGCGATTGAGACCGGTATCAATGTATTATCAGATAAACCGATGATTATTCATCCGGACCAGTTTCCGGTCCTGGTAAATGCCCTGGAAACTGCAGATGAACAGGGACTGGTTGTCAATGATATGATGACCGAACGTCATGAAATCACAAGTATTCTACAGAAAGAACTGTCTCAAAACAGTGACCTATTCGGTGAAATGGAAACCGGATCTCCGGATAATCCTGCAATCGTGAAAGAAAGTGTCCATTTTTTCTATAAAACGGTTGCTGGTGAAACCCTTGTCCGGCCTGCCTGGTTTTTTGATGTCAATCAGCAGGGTGAGTCAATTGTTGATGTATCCACTCATCTGATTGACCTGATTCTCTGGCAATCCTTTCCTGAACAACCGATTGATTATCGAAACGACGGTGATGGAGTAGAAATGGTTGAGGCAAGGGTCTGGGATACTGAGCTGACCCGGTCACAGTTTGAACTGATAACAGGTGTAGAACAATTTCCTGACTACCTGATGGCAGATGTTGCTGCCGATACGGTATTGAATATGATTGCTAACGGTGAATTTATCTTTCGGGCGAGAGATATTCACGGGAAAGTATCCGTTGAGTGGGGCTT
Source organism: Balneolaceae bacterium (assembly GCA_007134665.1). GTDB lineage: Bacteria > Bacteroidota > Rhodothermia > Balneolales > Balneolaceae > SKRC01. The sequence goes on along the minus strand of SLKH01000367.1, from coordinate 1,575 downwards.
TACAAATCCTGATGGCGGCGACACTCATTATTCAATCATGAGGGGAACCCTGGCAAACCTGATCATTCACCAGGATATTGAACAGGATTTTGTTGCAACCCTTTATGTTGAACCAACGGATGACGCAGATCAGGATGCATTTGAAGAAATTCTCAATAATGCCCTTGAAAGCTTGAATAACAGGTATCCGGGGTTGTCCGCTGAGTATACCGACCTTGGCTGGAGAATCAATGTTCCCGATGAACATGTGGAAACACATGAAGAACATTTTACCCGTGTCACGGAAAGATACCTTGAAGCATTGGTGAACGGAAGTCTGCCTGAATGGGAACGCATCAACCTTGAAACAAAATATTTCCTGACAACTCAGGCTTATGAAATGAGTCGGTAACTCAAAATAACAATAGAACCAAATATTCTTATGAACGAATTACCTTTTGACCTGGCCGGGAAGACTGCTCTTGTCACGGGCGGGGGGTCGGGCCTGGGATTGGGAATTTCAAATGCATTTGTTGCGGCAAATGCGAAGGTTATCATCACCGGGAGAAGAGAAAAAAAATTAAAAGAAGCATGTAAACCGTTTCCGGAAAGCATGTTTTATATGGTGAATGATATTACAGAACTGGACTCATTGCCATCGCTGGTCGAGCGAATCGAAAATGAGTTCGGGAAAATTGATATCCTGGTAAACAATGCCGGTATCAACATGAAAAAACATGTACTGGATGTGACCGACAATGAATTTGACAAGATCCTGAAAACAAATTTACATGGGTTATTTGCACTGGCCAGGGAAGTCGGGAGGAGGATGGCTGACAGAAAATCAGGATCCATTATCAACATCACTTCCATGGCAGCAATATACGGTATACCGCAGGTAACAGCCTACACAGCCTCTAAAACAGGGGTTCTTGGGCTAACGAGATCCATGGCTGTAGACCTGTCACCACATGGAGTTCGCGTTAATGCGATTGCTCCGGGATTTATTCAGTCACCGATGCTTGAGAAAGCATTCAGTACCGATCCGGAACGAAGGGATAAAGTGCTTTCAAGAACGCCACTCAACAAATTGGGTTCACCAGAAGATATCGCCTATGCAGCGGTATATCTTGCATCAGATGCATCGAAGTTTATTACCGGGATCAATTTGCCGGTAGATGGAGGAAATTCAATCGGATTTTAAAGTTTAATACCAATTCAGATTAAAGTGATTATGCCGGAGTCAATAAAGTATCTGGTATTATTTTTACTCTTTACAGGTTTCATAAATATTGAGTATCTGTCAGCAGAAGACGGGTATCGGGCCTGGCTTCGATACGATCAAATTGAGGATCGCCAAAAGCTCGATCAATACCGTAACCAGATCACTCATGTCGTTCTTGCCGGTGAGACACCCACCATCGATGCTGTAAGATATGAACTCAGAAAAGGCCTCCAAGGCTTGCTTGCAATTGATCTGCGTATTGAATCGGAAATTACAGGAAACGGCGCTTTGATTGCCGGTACACCTGGATCTTCTGCTTTCATTGCATCCCTGGATCTCGATTCTGAGTTATTGAGGGTTGGAAGTGAAGG
>SLKH01000093.1 GCA_007134665.1 Balneolaceae bacterium | reverse complement strand
CAGCAAAGAAGTGACCTTACAGGTTCAATCGCATCTATTGACAGGAGAGATGTTACAGATGTACCAGTCTACTCCATGGAAAATGTTCTACAGGGAAGGGCAGCAGGTGTGGAAGTCAGAGCTGACGGGTTTCGCCCGGGTGAGGGTTCAACCATCAGGATAAGAGGTACCCGCTCGTTTGTTGCCAGTAATGATCCCCTCATTGTATTAGATGGAATTCCGATAGATGGCGGTTTGATGGATCTGAATCCAAGTGATGTTGAATCCATTGAAATATTAAAAGATGCCTCAGCTACTGCGATATATGGTTCAAGAGGCGCCAATGGGGTAATTCTGATTACAACAAGACGTGGTCAGCAGGGAATAAATGTTGAATATAGCGGGTATGCCGGTTTGCAGTATACTTTTAATAGAATAGACGTGATGGACACACCTACTCTTGCAGAATTTGAGAGGGATAATGCCCGGTTACATGGATATTATACAGGAAATGATGCAGATATCTTCGAAACCTGGCAGCTTGAGGCGATCGCTGCAAACAGGACAACTGACTGGCAGGATCTGGCATTTGAAAGAGGATTTCAGCAGAGTCATAATATCAGTCTTCGCGGAGCAAGTGGTGGTACAACTTATGCGATATCCGGTACATTTGATGACCATCGGGCTGTTGTGATAAATAATGATTTTAAAAGATATTCTGCCCGCGTCAATCTGGATCAGCGAATTGGATCCAGGTTAATGGTTGGTCTTTCATCAGGTTTGACCAATAGTGTGCAGCATCAATCAGTAAGTTTTGCACGTGTTGTCAGTAACTCACCTATGTCAAATCCTTTTGATGCAGATGGAAATCCATCAATGTATAATGAACAGGGAGACAGAAACCCGCTTTTTGATTTACAACGTGAAAACAGTCTGGACAGAAGAAATCGAACGAGGGTATTGAGTACGATATATGCCGATCTTGAACTGATTCCTGAGAAGTTAAATTTCAGAACAAATCTGGCGCCGGATTTAACATTCCGAGAAGATGGATTTTACACACGTGATCTGATTTCAGAAGCAGGTACAAGAAATGACAGAGAGACTTCCGTCTTGTTTGAAGGTATTTTAAACTATACAGACGAATTTCTGGGATTACACAGAATTAATGTTACTTCACTGTACAGTATTCAAAACTATCAGGCAACAAGTACACGTCTTGAGGTTTCAGGCCTTCCTTATGAAAGACAGTTATTTCACAATTTAGGAAGTGCGGATAATATTGACCTGAGATCAAGCAGTTTATCTGAATGGAAACTTGAATCGTATATGTTGCGATTCAATTACGTATTTGATAACCGTTATTTGGTGACATTTACCGGCCGGCTTGATGGATCTTCACGACTTGCTTCAGGAAATGAATATGGCCTGTTTCCCTCAATGGCTTTAGCCTGGCAAATTGGAAATGAATCATTCATGAGTAATGTAGACCTGTTTTCAGAGCTAAAACTTCGCTTTAGCTTTGGTGAAGTGGGTAATACAGCAATTAGCCCTTACCAGACGCAGGGTGCGCTTCGGCAAAGAGTAGTATCTTTTGGAGATGGAGATTATTTTGCATTTGAGCATGGTTCAATTCCAAATCCGGATCTTCGCTGGGAAAGAACTCAAACAATGGATCTGGGATTAGATTTTGCACTTCTTGAGGACCGGATCAGAGGCAGCATTGATGTATATCAAAGTAATACCAAAGATCTGTTGTTAGAAAGACAGCTTCCGATTACTTCGGGGTATTCAAGTATACTTGAAAATGTTGGCGAGACCAGGAATCAGGGTATTGAGTTCGGCCTTTATTCTGTAAATGTTAGCAGAAGTAATTTCTTATGGAGTACCGACTTAAATGTTGCCAGTAACAGGAATGAAATAGTTGAGCTCTTTGGAGGAAAAGAAGATGACCCGGGCAGTGGTTGGTTTATCGGCCACCCGGTAAATGCTCACTACGACTTTAAAGTAGTTGGAATCTGGCAGTCTGATGAAGCTGATGCTGCTGCAGGATATGGTGCTGTGCCGGGTGATTTAAAGTTTTTGGATGCCAACGGTGATGGAACAATATCAGGTGAAGACAGAGTAATCCTGGGTAACCCGGATCCTAAATGGTCTGGTGGAATTACCAACAGATTATCATATAAGAGTTTTGATTTTTCCGCTTTTATCTATGCTGCACAGGGAATGACAAGCCTTTCTGGAATTGGTTCTGCTGGATCAAGCGGCTTGTTATCATTTCGAAATGAAAGATCAAATCTGTTGAATGTAGAATATTGGATGCCGGACAGGCCAAGTAATAAATACCCAAGGCCGCGAACGGAAGCTCAGGTTTACCAAAATGCATTGGCATATATGAATACATCGTTTGTCCGATTGCGGAATGTAACGTTAGGATACACACTCCCTCCTGATCTGTTGTCACGAATCGGTGCCCGAAATATGAGAGTGTACGTGTCTGGCCAGAACCTGTATACTTGGACACCATTCCAGGGATATGATCCTGAAGGCGCAACCGGATTGAATATGCCTAACTATCAAACATTCCTGTTAGGAATTGACTTAGGTTTTTAAAACCGGTTTTTATATAAACAAAAAATTTGGGAATAGTAGACAATGAAAAATTATAGAAAAGTATTAATCCTGTTAATCGGAATTCCTTTTATCTATCTGGGATGTACAGATTTAAGTGAAAATTTGATGTCTGATATCTCTGCTGAAGAACACTATTCAACAGCGGAGGGTATTCATGACCTGACGATAGCCATGTACGACCCGTTGTATGAGTATTATGGATATGAAGCTGGTGAGATCCTGACTGTTCCCGGTACAGATGAATTCACATATGCCCAGGGCCGCAGAGGGCTCTGGAATGATTATTCTGCAGCATTGAACCCTACAGAAAATGATGCAAGGGGCATGCTCGGTATATGGAATGAGTTTTTCCGGGGAATCAATTTAACCAATTCCGTTCTTGCCAGGATTGATGATGCATCAGGTGTGACAGAGGCACAACGACAGCGGTGGACTGCAGAAGCTCGTTTTTTAAGAGGTTATTATTACCATATTTTGGTTCAACATTTTGGTGGTGTTCACCTTACGCTTGAAGAGACGATAGGTGTTGAAACGGAAGCACATCGTGCGTCGGAAAATGAGATATGGGAAGTTGTTGTTGATGATTTTTTATATGCAATCGATAACCTGCCATTAGTTCAGACATCATTTGGCCGGGCAACTAAAAATGCGGCACGCCATGCACTTGCAAAGACTTATCTTATCCTCGGAAATTGGGAAGATGCAGCTGATCTGGCAATTGAAATCATTGATTCCGGCCAGCACAGGTTACTTGATAATTTTGCAGATGTGTTTGATCCCTACAACCAGGAACATGAAGAAGTTATCTGGTCGGTTGTCAGAAACCAGGATACCAGGGTTCGCAGAGATGTGAGAACTGCAAGAGATTTTGGTATGAGACAACATACTATACAAGGCGTGATGGCAGATAATATCTATGGTTCTATGACGTCAAGGTATTTGCCAACCAGGTTTTTGATTGAAGAAATATTTGGAAATGATCCCGATAATGGTGGTATAAATT
>SLKH01000310.1 GCA_007134665.1 Balneolaceae bacterium | reverse complement strand
TTTAAGTTCGGTTTTAAACTCTTTGGCTTTTACAGCTTTATCAGCCTGGATTTCAAGTGAACGTGTTTTTTTTCTGACTTCAACGAGAATATCCTCAATCCGCTGCAGGTCTTTCAGAGTTTCATCCAGTTTGCGAAGTGTCTGTTTCCGTTTCTCTTTGTAACGGGTAACACCTGCCGCTTCTTCAAAGAGCCTTCGGCGGTCATTGTTGCGGTCGTTCAGTATCTCTTCCACCATTTTTAATTCAATCACGGAATATGCGTCGGCTCCCATGCCGGTATCCATAAACAGTTCCATGATATCCTTCAGCCGGCAGGCTGTGTTGTTGATCAGGTATTCACTATCGCCCGATCGGTAAAGTCTTCGGGTGATCGTAACTTCGCTGTATTCGGTAGGCAGAATGCCTTTGTTGTTTTGAAGGGTGAGTGATACTTCGGCCATTCCGAGTGCTTTCTTCCTGGCCGTGCCATTAAAAATTACATTACTCATTGAGGCCGATCGCAGAAGGGTGGGGCGCTGTTCTCCCAGAACCCAACGAAGTGCATCGACAATATTTGATTTACCACAGCCATTAGGGCCAACAATTGCAGTGATACCACTGTCGAACTTTACCTTCGTTTTGTGAGCGAAACTTTTAAAACCGTGAAGATCAAGTTCGGATATATACATTCAGAATGGAATAAAAGTGTAGGGCCAGTTGGCCGGGTAAATGCGAAATTTAAGATTCAAAACTACAGACTGCAATACCTTATTCCATGAATACACAGAGGATGACACAGGGTTAAACGGTTAGTATGTCTTTCTCTTTTTGCTGGAGAATTTCTTCAATCATATTGATATACTTGTCAGTAAGCTTTTGAATCTCTTCCTCTCCCTCATATTGCGAATCTTCAGGGAGTGATTCATTTTTAACCGTTGATTTGATCTCGTCATTGGCATCCCGCCGGCTGTTTCTGATACTGATTCTCGCGTTTTCTGCTACTTCTTTCGCTTTTTTAACCAGCTCTTTACGCCTCTCTTCAGACAGCATCGGCAGAGGTATCCGTATAAGATGGCCGTCATTGTTCGGGTTGAGGCCAAGATTACCCGACATAATTGCTTTTTCTACATCCTGGATAATCGATTTGTCGTATGGTTCAACAGTGAGTAATCTCGCTTCCGGGGCACTGACATTCGCAAGCTGATTCAGCGGGGTTTGAGCTCCGTAATAATCTACTCGTATATTTTCAAGTAATGCAGGAGTAGCTTTCCCTGCCCGAATATGAGAGAACTCTTTTTTACAGAATTGAACGGCCTCTTTCATGGAACGTTCAGCATTTTTGATGATCGGGCTTAATTCTTCAGGTAGCATAACTTGCCGGGATTTGAGTTTCCGTGTTAATAATGTTTACATCAACAGAACCCGAATAATTTAAGAAAACTATGATTCATCCCAAACAACTGTGGAGCCAATTGCTTCATCAGAACAGACAACCCGTTTTAAATTGCCCGGAATATTCATGTCAAATACGATTATAGGTGTTTCATTCTCCCTGCATAGAGTGAATGCAGTAAGGTCCATGACGTTCAGCCGGCGCCTGAGTATCTCATCACCTGTAATGGTATCGAATTTTTCTGCTTCCGGATTGATTTCAGGATCAGAGTCGTAAATGCCGGCTACACGGGTTCCTTTTAGTATTACTTCAGATTCGATCTCAATAGCTCTCAATGCAGCAGCTGTATCCGTTGTAAAGTAGGGATTGCCGGTTCCGGCACCAAAAAGAACGACCCTTCCTTTCTCAAGATGACGAATAGCGCGACGCCTGATATACGGTTCGGCAATCTCTTCCATGCGAATAGCCGACATGAGCCGGGTATGAACGCCTTTCCGTTCAAGAGCATCCTGGAGTGCCATACTGTTGATCATCGTAGCAAGCATTCCCATATAGTCTCCCTGCACCCGGTCCATTCCTTCAGTTGCCCCTTTTACACCTCTGAAAATATTACCGCCACCGATAACAACAGATACTTCGACGCCTTCTTCATGGACGGCCTTGATTTCATCGGCATATTGGCTCAGGATGTCTCCATCGATTCCGTGCCCCTGTTCACCGAGCAGGGCTTCTCCACTTAACTTGAGTAAAATTCGTTTATATAGATTTGCCACAGTTTTATTTTAAGTAGTGTATATAAAAAAAGGCTACCGATTTGGCAGCCTTTTTGCAACTATTTAATCAGGAATTTTCACCGAGTTGTATTCGGTGAAAAGTTTTTACCAGAGGAGTATTGTTCTGTTCAAGATACTGTTTCACTGAGATCCCATTGTCTTTGACAAACTTTTGTTCAAGCAATACCCGTTCCTCATAAAACCTGCGAAGTTTACCCTGGGCAGCTTTTTCAGCAATCTCTTCAGGTTTCCCTTCATTGATCAGCTGTTCTTTTGCAATCTCCAGCTCTTTATCAATCACCGAAGAGTCAACATCATCCCGGTTAACAGCAATTGGATTCATAGCAGCAATCTGCATAGCTACATCTCTTGCAGCAGTTACGTTGCTTACGTCTCCGTCAAACTCAACGATTACGCCAAGCTGATTCCCCGGGTGAATATAATCGATCAGTGATCCTTCAGTTTTGATCAGGACAACACGGTTAATCTCTATTTTTTCACCGATTTTCCCCACCATTGCTTTCACATGCTCTTCAATGGTCAAATCATTCAATTTTTCTTTGAGAAGGCTCTCGACATCGGCTGTCTCTTTTTCATAAACGATATTGAGAAACTGTTCGGCTTTTTCCTGAAAATCTTCATTTCGTGCCACGAAGTCAGTTTCACAATTGATTTCAAGTGCAGCTGCTTTCTTGCCGTCGTCACTGATTTTAGTAACAACAAGTCCCTGGTTGGCTTCTCTGTCAGCACGTTTTTCTGAAACTTTCTGGCCTTTTTTCCGCAGGATTTCGACAGCCCGGTCCATGTCGCCATCGGCTTCTTTCAGGGCTTTTTTGCAGTCCATCATTCCTGCGCCGGTAATATCGCGCAGTTTCTTAACATCTTTTGCACTTATGCTCATTTGATAATTGTATTTAGAATTTCTGGTTTGCTGCTGGATTAGTCTTCTTTCTTTTCGGTTTCTTCGGAACTGGTTTCTGCTTCAGTTTCTGCCTTTGCTTTTACATCTTCTTTTTCCTCTTTCTCTTCCGGGGTGGAGTCAGGTGCTGATGCCTCATTATCGTTATTCTCCTCCGGTTCAAGTTCACTTTCAGGCTCTTTCCGGCGTCGTTTCCGGCGTCTTGTCCGTGTTTTTACCTGCTGTTCTGCATCGTCGTCAGATTCCTGCTGCTCGGCTTTTGCTTCTTCAGCTGCCTGTTCCATCAACTCTTCTTCTTTCAGCGCTTCCCGTTCGGCATTGCCTTCAATAATGGCATCTGCGACTTGTGTTGTAATGAGTTGAATCGTACGGGCAGAATCATCATTGCAGGGAATGATGTAGTCAGGAATGTCAGGATCACTGTTGGTGTCAACAAGGGCAATAATCGGGATATTCAGTTTTACAGCTTCATTGACGGCAATGTGCTCTTTAATTGTATCAACGACAAAAATAGCACCGGGCAGCCGCGTCATATTGGCAATACCACCCAGGGTATTTTCAAGCTTTTCACGTTCCCTCTCGAGCATCAGGCCTTCTTTTTTAGTCAGTTCATCGAATGTGCCATCTTTGCTCATCCGCTCAATTTCCTCCATTCGGGAGATACTTTTTCGAACGGTACTAAAGTTGGTCAGCATTCCGCCAAGCCACCGGTGAGTGACAAAAGGCATACCACAGCGGATAGCTTCGGTTTTAATAATCTCCTGGGATTGCTTTTTCGTACCAACAAACAGGATTGTTTTACCCGCTCTGGCAAGGTTGGAAACTTCTTCAAGCGCTTCCTGGAGGTAAGTTTGAGACTTTTTCAGGTCGATGATGTGGATACCGTTTCGCTGCATGAAAATGAATTCTTTCATTTTCGGGTTCCAGCGACGTGTCAGGTGGCCAAAATGGGCTCCTGATTTCAATAGTTCTTCAACAGATGCTGCTTTAGGCATAAGATATGTTTATATGTTTGAGTTTATCCTCTACACAGGTCATTCCCCGGCGCAAATTCCGGCCCGAATGATTCGGGGCGAAACACCCAGCGCGGAGTCGCTGTGTATGTGTGATTATAGTTTGAGAAAAAAGTTCTTCGGCGAAATTATCGCTTGGAGAACTGGAATTTCTTTCTGGCTTTGGGCTGTCCGTATTTTTTTCGTTCAACCATCCGGTCGTCTCGCGTCAGAAGTCCGTGCTTTTTCAAAATGGAGTGGATATCATCATTCTGATCATCAAGTGCCCTTGCCAATGCAAGCTGAATCGCACCGGCCTGGCCGGTTGTCCCCCCACCACGTACAGTAACTTTGACATCGTAGTTCCCGTCAAGTTCTGCAACCTTGAGTGGAAGTGTTGCAATATTAATACGGGCCTGTGAGGAGAAATAATCTTCAAGTTTCTTTTTGTTAACCAAAAATTCTCCCTTACCCGGTTCAATGTAAAGCCGGGCAGTTGACGTTTTTCTTCTTCCGATATAATTCGCTTGTGACATGTATCGTTAAAGCTCTAATTTTTCTGGTTGTTGTGCTGTGTGTGGATGAACAGAGCCAGCATAAACCCGCAGGTTTGTCAGCAGTTTACGGCCGAGCCTGTTTTTCGGCAGCATTCCCTTGACTGCGTTGGAGACAAGCGAAGTCGGGTCTTTTCTGAGCATTTCTTCGGCGGTTGTGAAGCTTTCACTTCCGGTATACCCGGAATGGCGGAAATAAGTTTTATCCGACATTTTCTTCCCTGTAAGTTTTACCTTTTCTGCATTGATAACCACGACATTGTCGCCGGTATCCATATGCGGAGTGAATTCGGGTTTGTTTTTACCGCGCAGAATGATTGCAACCTGGCTGCAAATCCGACCTAAAGGCTGATCTTCCGCATCCACCAAAATCCATTTTTTGTCAATATTTGACGGTTTTGCTGAAAATGTTTTATTACTGATCGTGTTCACGATGAAAATTCTTTATTTATCTTATAAAATTGATAAGTCTCAAAAAATAAGGGGAATAAAGAAGTATTGCAACGGCAGGTTTAAAGTTTTTCATGGTGCCAGGCTGTAATCCCGAGTCATAACTTATCTGGGTGACACAAGAATATAGTAGTGATGGTCTTCTGATTTAAGTGAAAAGTCAAAAGGCAAAAGTGAGAAGGGTGGATGTGTTGAACATCAGATTGCAGCTTTATTTCATCATGTTGTAGTGCCGGTATATAAAATTATAAGACCGAAGACCGGGGACGGAAATCCTTCGGTCTCCGGTCTTCGGTCTTCCGTCATGATGTCTTTTCACTCATGTAACAATTTCGGGTTAAATTATTCATTCGGGACATTATCCAAAATGATTTGTAAATTAACAGACCTGTAGAAAAGCCGATTTTTTGATAACCTAAAGCTACTGAGGACTCCTATATATTTATGAGTAATATTAAAGACATTAAGAAAACACGGGTTGAATTTGATACCGGATCAGGTAAAGCACATTTATACAGCCTGAATGAACTGGAGGAGCTTGGTTACGGTGATGTCAGCCGCTTACCGTTCACTATTAAAATTTTGCTGGAAGCAGTTCTGAGAGAATATGATGGGTTTGCCATTACAGAAAATGATATTAAAACCCTTGCCGGATACGATGCAAAAAATCCGCAGGGTGAGATCCCGTTTAAGCCTTCAAGAGTTGTACTCCAGGACTTCACAGGCGTGCCGGCAGTTGTCGACCTTGCAGCGTTACGGTCCGCTATGGAGCGCATGGGTGGTAATCCAACGTCTATTAACCCTCAGGTTCCGGTTGACCTCGTAATCGATCACTCGGTGCAGGTCGATATGTTTGGCCAGGAATACGCATTCATGTTTAATGTTGAAAAAGAGATGGAGCGTAACCGTGAGCGATATGAGTTTCTGAAATGGGGTCAAAAATCATTCGATAATTTCAGGGTGGTGCCTCCCGGGCGCGGAATCGTCCACCAGGTAAATCTTGAATACCTCGCCAAAGGAGTCTTTACAAGAAAAGAAGATGACGGAGTTACTGTAGCTTACCCGGATACACTTGTCGGAACAGATTCACATACAACCATGATTAATGGCCTGGGTATCCTGGGCTGGGGCGTGGGAGGAATCGAAGCCGAAGCTGCTATGCTGGGACAGCAGATCTACATGCTCGTGCCGGAAGTGATTGGTGTGAAACTGACCGGTAAACTTAGAGAAGGAATTACCGCAACCGATTTGACCCTGACCGTTACACAGATGCTTCGGCGCCATGGAGTGGTTGGAAAGTTCGTGGAGTTTTTCGGGCCGGGCCTCAGCAATATGAGCCTGCCGGATCGTGCAACCATTGCAAACATGTCGCCTGAATACGGAGCAACTATGGGTTTCTTTCCGATCGACAGCGAAGCATTGCGGTATATGCAGAGAACAGGGAGGCCGCAGGAACTGGTTGACCTGGTCGAAAACTATACAAAAGCACAAGGACTTTTCCGTACGGATGATATGCCCGACCCTGAATTTACAGAAGTGCTGGAACTTGATCTCGGTGATGTGGAAACGTCTCTTGCAGGCCCGAAACGTCCGCAAGACCGTATTTCACTGCCCCGCATGAAAGAGACTTTCAAGAATTCACTGACCAGTGATGACCCGACGATGGGTTTTAACCTGGCCCAGGAAAAACTTGCGAATAAAGGGGTTTACAAAAACGGTGAACCGGTGGATATGCAACACGGTAATGTTGTTATTGCTGCGATAACGAGCTGTACAAATACATCCAACCCGAGTGTAATGCTGGGTGCGGGCATCATTGCAAAGAAAGCGATCGAACGCGGTATGAAGGTGCCTCCATATGTTAAAACTTCCCTGGCACCGGGTTCAAGAGTGGTAACGGAATATCTGAATGAAGCAGGCCTGACCAACTACATGGACCAGCTTGGCTTTAACCTGGTTGGCTACGGTTGCACAACCTGCATCGGAAATTCAGGGCCACTACCCGATCCGGTAGTAAATGCGATTAAAGACGGTGAACTGATTGTTGCCGGTGTGCTTTCCGGAAACAGGAACTTTGAAGGACGGATCCATCCGCATGTTAAGGCGAATTACCTGGCTTCGCCTCCGTTGGTTGTCGCCTATGCACTCGCAGGCCGTGTAGATATCGACCTCGAACATGAACCGATCGGAATAGATAAAGATGGCAATGATGTTTACCTAAAAGAAATTTGGCCGACATCGGCAGAAATTACTGAATTCCTCGACAGTGCTATTCGTCCGGAGCTGTTCGAGAAGATGTATAGTGACATATTTGAATCCGAAACCTGGGACAAGATCCCGGTTGGCGGCGGCGAGCTCTATGAATGGAAAGAGGAATCCACGTATATACAGGAACCCCCGTTTTTTATGGACATGGGCAAAACTCCTGAACCGATCAAACCGATTAAAGGAGCCAGGGCACTTGTGAAAGTAGGCAATTCAATTACGACCGATCACATATCACCGGCGGGTAATATTGCCGTTGAGAGCCCGGCCGGCCAGTACCTGATTGAAAACGGAGTGGAACAGAAAGATTTCAACTCTTATGGCTCCCGCCGGGGAAATGACCGTGTGATGACCCGCGGTACGTTTGCCAATGTGCGGTTTAAAAATCAGCTTGCGCCGGGTACAGAGGGTGGGTTTACCAAATATTTCCCCGATGATGAAATCACCACGATTTTTGAAGCAGCTCAGAAATACAAAAAATCCGGTACACCTCTGATCGGGCTGGCAGGCCATGAATACGGAACCGGTTCCTCGCGCGACTGGGCAGCCAAAGGTACAATTTTACTCGGAGTAAAAGCCGTCATCGCTGCATCGTATGAACGAATTCACCGGTCCAACCTGGTAGGAATGGGCGTTCTTCCGCTTCAGTTTGCCGATGGTGAAACTCATGAGAGCCTTGGACTCGATGGTTCGGAAACCTTCCATATCCAGATCGATGACAACCTGAAACCACAGCAGGAAGTCCCGGTCACTGCTACCCGTGAAAACGGAGAAGTGGTTGAGTTTAAAACCATCAACAGAATCGATACACCGGTTGAAATCGATTATTTCCGGAATGGCGGAATCCTCCATAAGGTGCTGAGAGATTATATGGAGGAAGACCAGAAGAAGTAACTGGTTTATAATCAGGTTCTTACATTTTAAGCCCCTGTACTGCAGTGATCAACTTAACTGCAGTGCAGGGGCTGTTTTTTTGTTATAACTGTCAAAATAACCTTGAAAATTTTCTGTTTTTTTTAAATCTGATCATGAGTATTTGGTAGAAAGGTAAAAGAGAAATCAGTCGGGAAAAATTATCGATGAAAGGCCTGAGATATGGCATCATTCCGAACAAGGTATACAGGATCAGATACACTTCTCGACACTTAATTTTAGATTCACTGGTATGGATGAGTGGATACCTATCCTGTAGTTTCACTGATGACGTTAGAGGATTGGTGGGAGCAACTTCCGGATTACATTATGGAAAAAATGATTACTTTTTTAGTAATTTCGGTTTTTATGATATGTAGCCAGCATGCAGTGTATTCGCAAACGATCGACAATTTTGAACCAGTTCAGGGCAGCCAGACAGTTATGGATACCTCTGGCCAGACGTTGCTTTCGGGAATGTATATTGACATGTACGGCATTGGAGCAGACCTGATCTATCGGCCTGAATACAGTTCGTTATTCGGCCATATGTATGCAGGAAGTATGTGGAAACTATCCCGCCGGATTGAGAATTCTCGACAAATCTATACCGCCGGAGTCACAATCGGCAAGGAGTGGATTTTAACCGCCCGGAGCCTGATGTTGAGATCGAAGCAGAGGGTTCAATTCTGTATGCAAGAATCGGTCCCGGAATCGGATTTTCAGGTATATCACGAATCGATAACGGATCGATGAATATTTATCCGGGTATTCATACGACTGCCACTTTCGGAGGGATGAGGCATCTAATACCGGGTGGAACTTTTTTTGTTGAAACACGTCTTGTCATCGGCTATTATCCGGGCCTGAACGAAATGCAGTTCATTGGCGGTCCGCAACTCAGTGTTGGTATAGCTTTTTTTCGATAAATATTATATTTGAATTCAACGTATTGAATTTTACCACTCTCATGTTTTCGTAGCCTGCAAATATTTTCTTTTGCAACAAATTTTAATAGATTGAGTTAAAAGCCTCCCGGGAACAGCTATTACCACACAAGAATGAGGCGTTACAGATGACAGTTTAATTCACAGAGGGGTAGTCAATGACTTCCGAACATGCCATGAATCTCACTGAAGGTGAAGCCCTTAGAAGATTGCCTGACAGATACCTGGATGTATTGTTAAGCACTATCAAGGGGATTAACCGTACACTCGAATTTAAGTCGATTATAAATGAAAGTATGGAAGCTGTTCGTCTGTTGATGAATACAGAGGCGAGCTCACTCATGCTGATTGACCGTGATTCCGGAAAACTATACATGAGTCTGCCGACAGGGCCTGCAAAGGAAGAAATAAAAGGGGTCAGCATACCATCAGATAAAGGTATAGCAAGCTGGGTAGTTCAAAATAAACGGCCATATGTCAGCAATGATGTATCGAGTTCAGAACATTTCTGGAAGGATCTGTCCAAAACGTTTAAAACGAGAAGCATAATTTGTGTGCCGTTAATCAACAGGGAGAATGAGGTTGTCGGTGTATTACAGGCGCTGAACCGCAGGAAAAATGGAAAATTCACTCCTCATGATATACCGGTTTTCCAGGCCCTGGCATCTCAGGTAACATTTGCAATTGAACGGGCACAGGAGATTGATCAACTGCAGAATCAGCTCAGGGAAAAAGATGCAATGATCACGGAAATTCATCACCGGATCAAAAATAATCTCCAGGTGCTTTCATCACTGGTTGAAAGGGAATCGTTCGAAATTGAAGATGATAGTATAAAAAAGGTACTTACCGATATCTTGATGCGGGTAAGGTCTATGGCAAAACTCCATGAAATGCTTAGCCGGAAAGAAATCACCGATCAGATCGAGCTGGGCACTTACATAGAGCAACTGACGGACAAAATAGAGCAGATGATGGATACCATGCAGGTGAATGCATCAATCCGTCTTAAAATACAACCGATTTTACTTGAATCGGAAAGGGCATTGCTTTGCGGCCTGATCCTGAATGAATTATTGCTGAATATCTATAAACATGCGTTTACCGGAATAGAAGAGAAAGGTGAAATCATCATTGAGCTTGCAGAAGATTCTGAACTGATCTATCTGAATGTTTCAGATAACGGGATCGGTTTGCCGGAGGATTTTGATTATGAGGATAAAAAATCACTTGGTTTATGGATTGTCGATATGATGCTGAGAAAGCTGAAGGGAGAATTATCTATTGAGAGTGAAGCAGGAACAAGGTTCAGCATCAAAATTCCAAAGGATTAATCCCGGTTTTTAAATCCACCATTTGCCAAGCCCCCTCATGGTAAATACCTTCGCAAGAGTATTTTTAAGTGGGGAATTAACCAAGGCCCGGATCAGTAACTGACGCAGCACAGGCAAGTTTTGTTTTCTGCCCAATCGCATGTTCATTTCAGCACGCAGTGCAACCTGACGGGCGATTCTCCTGGCAACATCTGTATAGGATTGAAGTATTTGTTCTGCATTTCTGTTTTTATGATGAATCTGGTGTAATGCCTGAAAAAGAAAGCCGGCAGAAATCCAGCCAAGATTCATACCCTGCCCGCCAATCGGACTGACAATGTGTGCGCTGTCACCTGCAAGAAGAATTCTGCCAGTGCAAAAAGTATCGGCCAGAAAATGTTGAACGCCAAAACTGCTAATCATATGCATCTGATTCCTGGTAATATCGATTGATACCCGCTTTTTTAACAGATTGGCCAATATTGAATGAGTGGGGTTTTCAAAGTAATTGCTGGTTTTAAGGACCCAGCGCCTTTGTCCATCAGGCAAGGGAAAACTTTCCACCAGCCCGTCGCGGTGTATATACACAGCAGCATCTGAACCAAATGTGGTGCAGTCATTAAAATCTCCCATGATGTATGTATCCGGATATTGTTTGCCTTCAAATGTCATTCCTGCCTTTTTCCTGACAATACTGTTTTTGCCATCACATCCGATCAGCCAATCAGTTTGATAATGAAGAATTCCCTCTTCTCTCTTGCAGGTAAGGTGAACACTTTGTCCGGTCTGATAAAAATCGACCAATTCAATTCCCCGCTGAAGGCACTCAGGATCTGCCCGATTTAGCGTATCCTGTAACATTTGTTCGGTCATATTTTGAGGCAAAGAGAGGATAAAATTAAATGGAGGTGGACAATCCTCAAAACTGATGGTTCCAATGAATGTATCATCTGCAAAAGCATGACCTTTTGAGATTTTCGTTCCCTTTTCAATAAACTGATCAGCGATTTGGAGCTCATCAAATAGCTCCAGGGAAACAGGGTGGATCCCCAGCGATCTGGAGTGATTGTCAATTTCAGGTTTTTGTTCCAATACCAGGCACCTGATCCCGGATTTTATTAGCCTTAATGCGAGATACAAGCCTACAGGCCCGCCGCCAACGATGATTATTGGATATATTTGATGGTCGGACATCAGGCAATTAAAGGACAGGCGATTAACTTGAAGTTTTATCGAGCATGAGCAGCAGACGGAATGGAAATAGTTTTTTAATTTTCCATCGTTCGGGGGCAATCAGTTTTAACTCTTTATAATTGTAACTGCGGCGTATGGATGTGAAACCATCTCTGACAATAAAAGAAGACCGGTACATAGCCGGAGCAAAGAGGCCAAATGCAACGAATCCCAGCTCACTTCTGCGGATATCATTAAACAGAATCAATTTTGTGGCGATTTTTTCTGTTTTGATGCAGATTATCTGGATTTCTTCCGGAGTGAGATGGTGAAGCAGATGATTGGAAATCACAACATCAAATTTTTCATCAGCTATAATTAAATCCTTTAAACGGGCCTTCCGGAATTCTACATTATCGGGAGTGTCCAGTTTTTCAAGGTATTCAAATGCCCTGGGATCGGGGTCAATACCTGTTATGGATACATGAATTCCGCTCTCCTTTGCCCAGGCTGAAAATTTCAAACAGATATCGCCGCCGCCACAGCCGAGATCAAGGATTCGTAATCCTTTTGATTTTTTTGCCAATGGCGCGATATAAGCGTGGAAAAGTGAGTTCCAGCGTGAAATCAGTTTGTTAACCTGGGAAAATTGATCATACGTATTAAAAAGCAGATCTTTGTCACAATCTTCATCTTCCATCTTCTCGGTGAGATGGGCAGCTCGTTTTTTCAGAAATGGACTCAATGTATTAGGGTCTTTGTTGAAAATTCAGCTTTTTAATTCCCGGATGATTATGACTGATGCCTGATAAAATATCCACTTTCAATTGTGATTCCTGGCCCGAAAGCCATAGCAAAAACATTTAATCTGTCTTCAGATTCGATACGGTCTTCCAGGATATCCTTGAGTACATATAGGATCGTTGCACTACTCATATTACCAAATTCAGAGAGAACTTTGCGGGAAAATCTTAGAGAATCTTTATCGAGTTCCAGTTGTTTTTCAAGCCGGTCGAGTATTGCTCTTCCTCCCGGATGAATTGCCCATCGGTCAATATTTGACTGAGTGAGCTGAAATTTGCCTAAAACCGGTTTTAAAAATTGCTCCAGGTTGTTTGTAAGTATCTCGGGAATATATGATGAAAGAACCATATTAAAGCCTGTGTCACCAATCGTCCAGGCCATATCATCTGAACCCTCATTCAAAATTTCAGTTGCAAAATCACGAATCTCGTAATAAGTGTTATCAGAGGGCTTTACGGAACTTACAATTGTTCCTGCTGATCCATCTGCAAACACTGAAGCCGAGATCAGATCGTCCATTTCACTTCCGCCCTGGAAATGGAGTGTGCAAAGTTCATTTGAAATCACTAAAACATTGGCATCGGGATTGGAAGCACAGATTCGTGTTGCAAGTTTTAACCCGGTTATGGCTGCAAAACATCCCATAAACCCGATGTGATATCGCTCTGTACCTGATTTCAAACCAATCTGTTTGATGATATCATAATCAGGTCCCGGAGCGTAAAAACCGGTGCATGAAATGGTGATCAAGTGCGTGATATCATCAGCAGATACCGCTGGATGTTCATCGATTGATTTTCGGGCAGTTTCAACGAATTGGCGTCTCCCGAATTTCTCATAAAGTTTATTCCTTGTTTCGGTACCCGGTGTGAAACCATGTCCATTAAAGTAGAGCTCCGGTTTTTCTGTATCGTGAAAATCCCTGAGTACAGAATGCCTTGTCTGTATTCCCGACCTTGAATAGATCCGGTGAATTACCCGGCGTTTAACTTCACTGTCTGCAATCAGCTCTTTCATTTTTTCCCGGATCTCATCCTGATTGTATGAATTGCGGGGAGTGAAGGTAGATATTTGCTGGATGTAAGCTGACATAAACAG
>SLKH01000343.1 GCA_007134665.1 Balneolaceae bacterium | reverse complement strand
GTTCACATTGTTCACCGCTGCAACATTCATATGTATTGATACCGCAATTACTGCATTGTCCATGGCCATGTACCCAAATCACGGATCCATAAAATCCACAAAACAGACATCTTACCAGCTGATTTCTGCCTTCTGCTGATTCATTACCGGATTGTTTATGTGTCCATTTCATAAATGTCCGTTCAGTTCCTGCCATGCAGCCCGAATATTGGCCCTGAGCGACAGTCGGGCTCCTGCACTGACATGATTTGGGAAACCTTCGATACGGGGGTGATTAAGTATATCATCAAGATTATCCCCCCGAGTTATACTTCTATCAACAAGTTCGAGCAGAGCAGCCAGGTAATTTTTCATGATGTTCAAATCCTGAACATCTCCGGTGATACCGTAATTTGTACTTCCATGTCCAAATATGAAAACTGTATCTGAATCCGACTGGCTCGCAACAGTATCAAGCACCTGGATCCAGTTGGTAATGGAAGCACCATTATTGATATCGATAAATGGATACCACCGGTTAAATACGAGGTCGCCCATATGAACGATATTTGCATTTTCAAACCAGACAATAGCATCGCCGGATGTATGGGCCGGCCCGTAATGGGTTGCACGGACAATTTCACTGCCGGTATCTGCAATCCAGTTCTCTTCAAAGGTAACATCGGCATAAGTCTGTTCACTCTCGGTATTCTGCATTTCAGCCATATTCCGCTGTAAATCAGGTACCTTTTCCTGTGCTACGATTTGATTTGCAAGATTCCGGAAATAGGTATTTCCAGCCGTATGGTCAGCGTGGTGATGTGTATTGATCAGGGTAAGAACCGGCCCCGAACTGAATTGCCGGACTTCATCATGCAGCATGCTGGCCGAGGATGGGAATTGAGTATCTACGATAATGACTGAATCAGAATCGGCGTACCACCCGATCGTTCCACCTCTGCCGGTAAAGATTCCGACATTTCTTCTGATTGGCTTCATCTGGTGATAGACTCTGTTTACCAAAAGGTTTTTGGCAGGGATTATAGTCATGCCTGCAGATAACCAGAGAGTAGAAGCAATAAATTTGCGTCTGTCCATAAGCAATATGAGTCATTCAAGTTGGTGATCGTCTCTGATTAGTAAGAGAATTGCAGAGTGGGGTACGATCAGATATTTTTCATTCTCGAACTCTATCTCGAATGAACCGTTTTTCAGATAGATAGCAAGGTCGCCTTCCCTGGCCTGCATTCCGATAAATCGTGGTTCATTCCGTTCTTCCTTCCACGGTTCATCAGCTTCAGCAGTCGGGACTGCATAGCCGGGGCCGGTTTTAATAATGTAACCACTTTGAACTTCTTCCTTCTCTTTAACAGTAGCAGGAAGTACAAGTCCGCTCTTGGTACGTGTTTCCATATCGCGTGGTTTGATAAGAACCCGGTCACCAACCACAATGAATTTATCGACAGAATTTAAGTAGTCTTGTATCATTGATGTTATCTCAAATTATAATTAGCCACAGTATTACTGGTAAGATGACATTCATATATTTGGGCTTTGGAAGTATAAATCAAAATACCAGAAGACATCAAAAAAGTAGATGATAAACCTTATGCAATCAGCCATATCCACCTGTGTAAGAAGGAATGAATATGACATTATTTTATTTAGTGTAATGTAATATTTTAAATGAAATGTACAAATGATAACAATGTTTCCTGAATTTATATGAAAATCGTAATGATCACCGGGGCTAATTCGGGAATTGGATTTGAAACAGCCTGGGCATTGGCCAGAAGAGATTATCGTATTATAATGGTTTGCAGGAACAGAGAAAAAGCCGAAGAAGCGAGAGAAAAAATTATCAGGCAGTCAGGCAATCAGAAGATTGAAATCTTAATCGGGGACCTGTCATCAAGAGAAGAGGTCTTGGATATCGCGTCTCAATATTGTGTGAAGTATAAGAAACTTGATATCCTGATAAATAATGCGGGAATCATCCCCGGGGAAAGAGAAGAAACAGTTGATGGAATTGAGAAAGCACTTGCGGTCAATCATCTGGCGCCCTTTCTGTTAACAAATAAGTTATTGAACCCGTTATTGAATGCAGAAGAAGCCAGGGTTATCACGGTATCTTCGGAAGCACATAAAGCTGGAAAATTTGAACCGGATAATCTGCAGCTGAACATTGGCTACAATAGTTTGAAAGCATATGCCAATAGTAAACTTTTTAATATCATGTTTGCCAATGAGCTGGCTCAACGATTTAATCACACTCCGGTTACAAGTTATTCACTTCATCCGGGTACAGTCCGGACAAATATTCATTCGGGAGGGAGTGGTTACTCACTTTTTTCATTTTTACTTAAACTTGGCAGGCCATTTATGAGAAGTCCGAAGAGAGGAGCTAAGACTTCTGTATATCTTGTAACAGAACCGGGAATTGAAACGTTAAATGGCAACTATTTTGTTGACGAAAAAGTAGAAGATCCTCTTGAAATTGCCTTCGACAGGGAGAAATGCAGGCAGTTGTGGGAAATCAGTGAAACTCTTACTATTAAATGGGATAAAACCTTATAGATTAAAAATAACAACTGTCAGTTTGATTTTACGAGTATTGTCATATTTACTGTATGTTCTGATTGCCGGTGCGGGGATTGTACTGGTTCTTGACAAGGTGGAAACTTCGGCTTCTGTAGAAAATAAGGTAAATCCCTGCAGCGAGCCTGTTACATATCAAATCGCTTCAATTGATGATAATTTTGATATATCAGAAACTCAGCTTCGCAGATTAATTTCAGGTGTAGGGAGTATGTGGTCGAATGCTGTCGGGCGAACACTGGTTGAATATGACCCTGACGGTGACGTAAAAGTTCACCTTGTGTATGATGAACGTCAACAGCTTGTAGAGGAAGAGAGGGATTTTAATAATGCGATCCAAATGGAGCAGTTGAGATTCGACCGTTTACACCGGGAATATACAAGGCATTCAGATCAGTATGATGAGGCGATGGAAAGGTATAACAATTTTTTAGGTGAATACCAGCGGAATGTTCAGGAACACAATGACGAAGTCAGTAAGTGGAATGAACAGGGTGGTGCCCCAGAAGATGTTCAGGAACGGGTTGTCAATCGTGAACGCGAATTGTCAGGCATGCAAAGTGAGCTGAGATCTCTGCAAAATGATGTAAATCGCGCCGGCAGGCAACTGGAAGATGTGACTGACCGGCTAAATGAGATTTCAATCCGTAAAAATGGATTAATCGATGAATATAATGAGCGATATGCAGGTGAATACCGATTCAGCCAGGGAGATTATATGAATACGGGTTCTGAACAGCGGATCAATATTTATCACTATAAAAGCATTAATCATTTACGTTTGGTTTTGGCACATGAATTTGGCCATGCACTCGGATTGGGACACGTCGACAGTCCGGGATCTGTGATGTATCCTGTAGTTGAATCACACGGGACAACTGAGATAGCTTTATCCGATCAGGACATTGCTGCTATGCAGGCGAGGTGTGGGAGGTGACTGGTTAGTTGTTAGTTGTTAGTTGTTAGTTGTTAGTTGTTAGTTGTTAGTTGTTAGTTGTTAGTTGTTAGTTGTTAGTTGTTAGTTGTTAGTTGTTAGTTGTTAGTTGTTAGTTGTTAGTTGT
>SLKH01000098.1 GCA_007134665.1 Balneolaceae bacterium | reverse complement strand
GAATGGAAAGCCCACGCCAAAAAACCTGCTCAGTGACCGGAACCGATACCTTACCCGTGCAGGCAGTTTTCAACCCCTGCCCCGTCAATTCATCGGATGAAGGGGATTCATCCGATGAAGGAATGAAATGATTTCTTATTGAAAATTGCTACTTTAGTTAACAGTGTTAACTTATATTTCTGTTTGAAAGCTGCTTATTAACTTACGCATCTAATCACAGGGGAAATGAATCTAAAAAATAAATCCGGGTTTGAAGCAGTGATTGTTGCCGGCGGACGAATACCTTTTCAGCGATCCATGAGTAGTTACAAGCACCTCTCCGCATTCGACCTGGCAAGGATGTCGCTGGAAGGGCTGATTACAAAAAGCGGCCTGCAGCCAGAGCATGTGGAATTAGTCATCATGGGTACGGTCATCCAGGATGTAAACACAAGTAACATCGCCAGGGAGGCTGCACTTGCTGCCGGCATCCCGGATGATGTACCTGCATTCACGACAACCATGGCTTGTATTTCATCCAACGTGGCAATAACCACCGCCGTGGAGAAAATCCGTTCCGGACAAAACAAGGTGATCATTGCGGGTGGTGTCGAAACCATGTCGGATATTCCGATCCGTTTCAGGAAAAAATTCCGCCAGAAAATGCTGGAAGCCCGTAAATACCGGTCCTTTAGTGACTTCCTGAAATTTTTCAAAGGTCTGCGCCCATCCGACCTGCTTCCTGAAATTCCATCCATTTCAGAATATTCAACCGGTGAAACCATGGGTGCGAGCTGCGATAAAATGGCAGCCAAATACGGGGTTACACGCGAAGAACAGGATCAGTATGCACTCAGATCCCATCAGCTTGCAGCAGAAGCAACAAAAAATGGCTTGTTGAAAAATGAACTGTTCCCGGCAGCAGCACCACCGGAATTTGAACCGATCACCAGCGACAACACCTTCCATACCGATACATCCATGGATAAATTATCGAAACTGAAACCTGCTTTTGAAAAAAAGTACGGTACGGTTACTGCCGGAAACTCATCGGCCCTTACCGATGGTGCATCTGTTGCATTAATCATGGAAAGTGATAAGGCAAAAGAACTTGGTTTCAAAGCCAAAGCCCGTTTTCGTGCCTATACCTATGTGGCCCGGCAGCCGGATGTTGAGCTGCTTATCGGCCCGGCCATTGCCGTACCCAATGTTCTCGATCAGATGGGCCTTTCCCTGCAGGATATCGATGTATTTGAATTTCATGAAGCTTTTGCCGGACAGATTCTGACCGTCCTCAAAGCTCTTGACAGTGATCAGTTTGCAAAACAAAGATTAAACAAGAGCAGCAAAGTCGGAGAAATTCCCATGGATAAGTTCAATCTCTGGGGCGGATCACTTTCACTCGGACATCCATTTGGCGCAACCGGCACACGGCTGATAACTACAGCAGCAAACCGGCTTCACAAAGAAGATGGACAGTTTGCACTTGTTGCAGCATGCGCGGCCGGCGGACAGGGCCATGCCATCATTCTTGAACGAACTGATAACTGATAACCACATTCAATCACAGATTACTGAGCCATGCCGATACTGAATATTGAGAAAGAAGGGAATGTAGCAATTGTCATCCTGGATGATCCTGATGAAAAGGTAAACAAACTGAATGAAAAGCTAATTGACGAGTTTACCGGTTTCCTCGATGACCTGAGATCGAACAATGAACTGCGTGGCGCAATCCTGATGAGTGGCAAGAATGATAATTTCATTGCTGGTGCAGATATCGATATGTTCAAAACAAGAGAAACTGCAGAGGAGATGGAAGAACTGAGTTGGACCGGCCATGAAGTTCTCCTTGAGATTGAAGAATTTCCAAAACCGATTGTGGTATGTATCCATGGTTCTTGTATGGGTGGCGGCACCGAGCTTGCACTTGCCTGTCATTACCGTATCGTCTCTGATAGTAGCGATACAAAAATTGCCCTCCCCGAAGTTAAGCTTGGACTAATACCCGGCATGGGCGGAACCCAGCGGCTTCCCCGGCTGATCGGAATTCAAAAATCCCTTCCCTACCTGCTGACTGGCAAAAATATGTATAGCCGCCAGGCCCGTCGAACCGGGTTTGCCGATGAAGTAGTCAGCCGGCACAAACTGAAACAGGCCGGGATTGAAGCAGTGCAAAAATACGCCAACCGAAAAATTGAACGGAAAGACAGGCGTGGGTTTATTGAGAAATTAATTGAAAACAACGGCCTGGGCCGGCTGATCATTTTCTCACAAGCCCATAAGAAAACTGCTTCTCAAACCCGTGGAAATTATCCTGCCCCACCACAGATCATTGAAAGCGTACGTTATGGATACAAGGAAGGGCTGCGCTCCGGACTGAAAAATGAATCCAGGATTTTTGGAAAGATGGCAGTTACACCAGAATCGAGATCACTGGTTCAGCTCTTTTTTGCCATGAACGAAGCTAAAAAGAACCCGGATAAAGAGATTAAAGAAGAAGTAAAACAGATCGGTGTGCTGGGTGCCGGCTTGATGGGCACCGGTATCACTGAAGTCAGTATCAATCAGGGTTACCACGTTTGGTTAAAAGACCAGGAAATTGATCAGGCTTTGAACGGCAAAAAATCGATTCATGACAATCTTCTAAAAGAAGCAGACAAAAAAATTATCACAGAGTTTGAAAAAGAATCCAGATTAAGTTACATCCACCCTACAGAGACCTACGACTCATTCGGCAACATTGACCTGGTGATTGAAGCGGTATTTGAAGACCTGGAACTGAAACAAAAAATTGTGGAAGAAGTGGAGTCCAATACAAATGAGAAATGTATTGTTGCATCAAACACATCATCCCTGCCTATCAGTGATATTGCAGCCAGGGCAAAACGTCCGGAAAACATCATCGGCATGCATTATTTTTCACCGGTTCAGAAAATGCCTCTTCTCGAAATCATCAAAACCGATCAAACGGCCGACTGGGTTACCTCTACTGCATATGAAGTAGGCATCAAACAAGGTAAAACGGTTATTGTCGTAAATGATGGCCCCGGTTTTTACACCACAAGAATTCTCGCCCCTTTTATGAACGAGGCTTTATTGCTGCTTGAGGAAGGGGCTGCCATAGAACAGGTTGACAAAGCGTTAAAGGACTTCGGATTCCCTGTCGGGCCGGTCGCTCTTTTTGATGAAGTGGGAATCGATGTGGGTGCCCATGTGGCTGACGTTTTAAGTGATAAATTTGAGTCCAGGGGAGCAAAAACGAGTAAAAAAGCTGTGGAATTGGTGAATGCAGGGTTCAAAGGCCGAAAAAATAAAAAAGGGTTTTACACTTACAACGGGAAGAAGAAAGAAGTAAACAGCGACATATATCAATTCTTCGGAGGGGTTGAACGGCAAAAATTTGATAAGGACGACATCCAGTTCAGGCTGGCTATGATGATGGTAAACGAAGCGGTTTATTGTCTCCAGGAAGGAATTCTTCAAAATCCGAAAGACGGAGACCTCGGAGCTATACTTGGACTGGGCTTTCCGCCATTTCTCGGGGGGCCATTCCGGTATATCGACCGGGAAGGGGCCGTTGAAGTTGTGAGCCTGATGGATGAGCTTGCCGAAGATTATGGAAACCGGTTTAAGCCGGCTGAATTACTAACCGAATAT
>SLKH01000319.1 GCA_007134665.1 Balneolaceae bacterium | reverse complement strand
TTATCAAGTAAAAACTCCATCGCTTCAAAGGAGTTCATATTGTTAAGATAACGTCTCAACAGTACCACTTTTTCTCTTTCTTCATCCGGTACGATTAACTCTTCACGCCTGGTTCCGCTTTTGAAAATATCGATGGCGGGAAAAATCCTGCGATCAGCGAGTCTTCTGTCAAGTACCACCTCCATGTTACCGGTTCCTTTAAATTCTTCAAAAATCACATCATCCATCCGGGAGCCGGTTTCAATCAAAGCCGTTGCAATGATGGTCAGGCTTCCGCCATTCTCGATATTTCTGGCCGATGTGAATAGCTGGCGAGGTGCTTTCAACGCTTCAGAATCCACACCACCTGTCATCGTCCGCCCTGAAGTGTTAGCACAGATATTATATGCCCTTGAGAGCCTCGTGATGGAGTCCATCAAGAGCAACACGTCATGTCCGCTTTCAACAAGCCGTTTGGCTTTTTCAAATACGATTTCGGATAACCCGATATGGTTTTCCGGTTTTTCATCAAATGTTGATGCAACCACTTCGGCACTTGTCACAGACCGTTCCATCTCCGTGACCTCCTCCGGACGTTCATCAATAAGCAATATGATGATTTTAGTATTCGGATTATTCGTTGCAACTGCATTTGCCATATCCCTCAGGATTGTTGTCTTGCCTGTTTTCGGCTGAGCAACAATCAAACCACGCTGCCCTTTACCAAGAGGAGCAAACATATCGATGACTCGGGTCGTGTATTCCGACGGTTTATTTTCCAGTTTATATCGAATATCGGGATAAATAGGCAGCAGGTCTTCAAAGTCTTCCCTGTTATCCATATCCCTCGGAATTTTCCCGTTTACACCTTCTACTCGAAGCAGGGCAAAATAACGCTCTCCAACCTTTGGAGGACGGATTATTCCAATAACACAATCCCCCTGTTTTAATCGAAAACGCTTGATCTGTGATGGTGAAACATAAATATCATCCGGGCTTGCCTTATAGTTATAATTAACTGAACGGAGGAAGCCATAACCATCCGGGAGTATTTCCAGGGTTCCTTCATTCAGTAAAAACTTGCCGAGCTGTGGACGTATTTCAGCCAGCCTTTCTTCAAGTTTCCCGGCATCCGACTCCGGCAGTACATTGCTGACATGATTTTTATTTTTCTTGTATTGATCCCGCGGTTTACCAGTTCGTTTACGGGACCGTTTGGACCTGTTTTCTTCATCCTTCTCATACGTCTGAATATGACTTTGGCTGCCATACTGCCTTTTTGGAATTGAACCGGAATCTGATTCTGATTCATTCTCTTTCCCATCACTTTTTTCAGGTGCTTTCTGGGCAGCAAAATTTCGAATACGGTCTATTAATTCTTGTTTTTTCAGGCCGCTCACTTTTTTCAGTTTCAGGCTTTTGGCAATCGTTTGCAAATCCTTTACCGTTTTTTCGTAAAGTGTATCAAGATCAATATTTGAGATATGATCGGTTTGTGTCTCCGACATAATAATATTTTGGTGTATTGATTAGATTAATTTCTTTCAAGGAATGAGTGCAACGCTAAAGCAGATACACACCCTTCAAGGAGGATTTATTGGCGAATCTTGAAGTCTGACGTGTGATCAGAAGGAAGTTGGCTTGCCATCCATTTATTTACTTGACTGTAAAAGTAAAAACTTCCTGCAAAAATTACTAATTCCGATTTATACCCATCCAAAATTCTCTTTACTTCAGGATTATCAGCCATATAGCATTGTGCCTGAGGAATATAAGACAGGATCTGGTTACACTTTGCACATCTCTCTGTACCTGTATCAATGTAATAAACGTTTCTGAAAGGTATAAAATTTTTCAGCAATGTGTGATTTATTTTATCTTGCATCAGCGACAGAAAATAAACCGGCTCCCTGTTACTGCCCATCGACTCGACCTGTTCAATCAGTGTTTCAATCGCTTCGTTGTTATGAGCACCGTCAAAATACCAGTCCAGGTTTTCAGATAACTTTTTAAAATGTGCATACTCGCTGAACTTCTGATTCATGGACTCAATACCATTTACGAACTCACTAAGTTCCAAAGGCAACTCATGATTTAACAGATCCGTTACCAATTTTGCAGTGGCAACATTCCATGTATCAATCTTTTTTCTTCCGGCACCGTCTATTTCCACTTCAATTCCTGACTGTGGATCTGAAAAGATTATTTTCCCTGCATTCCAGTGGGGATCAAGTGTTCCCGCTTTGTAAACCTTTGATTCATTTAAAACTGCAATCTTCTCGATTTCAATCATCGCTTCGTCAGTAACCGCACTGGCAACGACAGGCCGTCTCGTCTTTATAATTCCCGCCTTTTCTCTGGCGATCTTTGCAATCGTATCACCAAGAAGATCCGTATGATCAAGAGAAACCGATGTTATAACCGAAACCAGAGGCTGAATCACATTGGTTGCATCGAGCCTGCCTCCAAGGCCGGTTTCAATGATGGAAATGTCACAATCCTGCTGATGGAAATACCAAAAAGCCATGCAAGTACTGATTTCAAAATAAGTAAGAGGGATCTCCGACAGAGCTTTTTCAAACCGCTGGAAAAATTCAAGCATCGACGAATCTTTGATCATTACTCCATCCACCCGAATTCGTTCGTTAAATTCAAGTAAATGAGGTGACGTATACAGCCCGGTCTTGTACCCTGCTTCCTGATAGACCGAAGAAAGCATTTGGCAGGTTGTGCCTTTTCCATTGGTACCAGCAACATGAACAGTTTTCAGACGGTTCTGAGGGTTATCCATTTGGCTGCAGAACCCAATCATGTGGTCAAGTTCAAAATGGGCAGCTTTTACACCAACCTGGCTGAATTTCGGAATCTGTTCAAGATATTCCTGTACATCTTCAATTGTTTGAAACCTGGAACTCATCAATTCAGATTCACCTTTTTGTATTGATCCAGGTGAGACCATAATTCATCATAGAATTGTGATTCAACTGGTATTTTTTTTTCATCACACCTGGAAACAGGCTGAATCTGCTTGACAGAATTGGTAACCCAAACCAGGTCCGCATCAGTTACATCTGATGGAGAGTAACGCCCTTCATTTACACGATATGATGACATTTCATTCAATAAATCAATAACAATCCCCCTGAAAATTCCGGGAAGGATATCACACTCTTCTGAAGGAGTATAAATGTTGTTTCCTTTTTTCCAGAAAATATTGGCAATAGATGTTTCAGCAACAATTCCATCGACTGTCAGCATCAGCGCATCATTTACATTCCTGCTTCTCGCTTCTCTCCAGGCCTCCATGTAATGCAGGCAATTACATAATTTCAAATCATTTGGCCGGCAGATTCCTGGAATAACCCTGTTTGATACTGTTACAAGCTGGTATCCTTCCTTGTATTCACCTGCCTGGTCAGCAGTAATCATAAAAAAAGGGTTCTGTTCTGAAACTACCCTGTACCCTCGTTTACCCGAATCAGAAACCTGGATCCGGACCAGTGCATCCCGGTTTTCAAGCTGATTCTTTGCAATTATCAATCTGACTGCCTCCTGAATAGATTGTAAATCATACGATTCCGGAGGCCTGATATTAAGATATTCCATCCCCTTTTTCAGCCGGTCGATATGTCTTTCGAAATGCAAAAATCTGCCATGAGATGACCTGATTGTTTCAAAGCACCCTGCCCCATACATCAGCCCCTTTGTCTCAATTGGAAGAGCCGGTACGTGATCTTCCAGAATGTTACCATTCACCCATACATATCTGATTTCTTTGCCCATTTAAAAAAAACTACCCGTCAATTAACTGATTCCAGTCATTTCAACTTTCATGGTAATTGCTCTCGCATCATCAACTCTACTTTTCGTTCAAGTTCACCTTCATTATCGCCGACCTGGAAATCAAAAAAATTACCTTCTCTGTCGATCATAATTTGTGAAGGGACACCCGGAATCTGGAGCTGATGATATACATCCGTTCCCGATACATACATAAATCCATAATCCTGAGCGTCAGCATATTCCATAACCATCTGTTGATCATCCCTGACAGCAGCAGCAATAATTTTCAAATTCGGATATCGCTGATGTAGCTGGCTAATGGTTCGATGCATACCCTGAGATTTACCAGACCATGTTGCCCAAAAGTCAATGAGAAGCGGCTCTCCTATCAAGTCGGATACCATGAGCGTATCGTTTCCGGAAATCGATATAAAAGAAAAATCTGCAAATTCAGTATTGTTTATATTTTCCCGGAGGATCTCTTCCTGTTTGGAATGGTAGCTCATGGTGCCATAGACTATCACCACCACTGTAACAGCAGCACAAATAATGATAAAGAGATTAAAATATTTGGGGTCAAGTCTCATTTTAACCTGATTTCCCAAAAGTTACTTTGGACAGAACAGGATGCATATAATGATCAGTCAGCTTCATTTAATGCTTTTTCATTTTCTTTCGGTTTTCCATAATTCTCCAGGATATAAGTATCCAGGATTTGCCTGAACTCTTCACCAATCCGATCCCCCTTCAATGTAGTGTAGTGTTTTCCATCAACATAGACAGGTGCTTTCGGTTCTTCAAAAGTACCAGGCAGTGATATCCCGATATTCGCATGTCTTGATTCTCCCGGACCATTCACCACACACCCCATAACAGCCACATCCATCTCCTCCACGCCCGGATAAATTTCTCTCCATACCGGCATCTGTTTCATCACATACTGCTGAATTTCATCTGCCAGTTCCTGGAAATATGTACTTTGTGTGCGCCCACATCCCGGGCAGGATGTAACCTGGGGAATGAAACTGCGAATCCCCAGAGATTGGAGGATTTGCTGACAAATGCGAACTTCTTCAGCCCTGTCTGCACCGGGCATTGGAGTTAGTGATACCCGGATGGTATCTCCAATTCCTTTTTGCAATAAAACACCTAATGCTGCAGCACTCGCAACAGTTCCTTTCATGCCCATACCGGCCTCTGTAAGGCCAAGATGAAGCGGGTAATCCAGTTCCTCAGCAATCCGCTGATACACGTTAATCAAGTCTTGCACACCCGACATTTTGCAGCTTATGATAATTTTATCAGAAGCCAGCCCGACATCTTCGGCAATCTCAGAGGACCTTCGTGCACTTTCAACCATTGTATCAAGCATCACCTCTTTAGACGATTTGGGAGTGCTGAGTTTATTATTATCATCCATTCTTTCGGCAAGAAGTTGTTGGTCAAGTGACCCCCAGTTTACACCTATCCTAACCGGTTTATCATGAATAATGGCTTGCTCTATAATGGTACAGAAGTTCTGATCCCGTGCCCGTGTTCCTGTATTTCCCGGATTGATTCTGAATTTGGATAGCGCTGCAGCCATGTCCGGGTAACCGGGCAGCAATTTATGGCCATTATAATGAAAGTCTCCAATTATCGGAACGTCGATACCACGGTTTAAAAGCTTTTCTTTGATATGCGGAACGGCCATGGCCGCCTCATCGTGATTGACAGTAATCCGGACCAGTTCAGAACCGGCTTTATAGAGATGCTCAATCTGTTCAACCGTTGCATCTACATCTGCAGTATCCGTATTCGTCATAGATTGGACTACTATCGGCGCTCCACCGCCAATTGCCACATCATCAACCATTACACGGATTGTTTTCTTTCTTTCAATTGGCATCATTCCGGTTCAATTGCGTTTACTGAGGTCAAATAATTTTTTCTTCTCTTCTGCAGTCAATGAGTCGT
Organism: Balneolaceae bacterium; assembly: GCA_007134665.1. GTDB lineage: Bacteria > Bacteroidota > Rhodothermia > Balneolales > Balneolaceae > SKRC01. Next base: position 7,934 of record SLKH01000319.1, on the reverse strand, counting down.
ATCCTTTTTTTGAAATCTTCTCAAGAATATCATCAAGTTCATCCACTTCACGTTCCTCCATAATATCAACGTCAGTTACGCTGTACATGTTTTTATTTCTCGGTTTTTTTGTTTTCGAACGCCGAAACAGGTTTTCAATAGGACGAACCACTGCACTTAAATCGGTACCACTATAATGTGCCTGAATTAACAGATAACCGAAACCGGCACCACCGAGGTGAACAATTCTGGCGATATTATCACCCGCACCAATGAATATCAGGTCGAATGCAATCAGTCCTGCAACAAGAAACCTGGCTTCAATAGGTGGTAACAATAATAACATGATCGGAGTTCTCGGAAACATATATGCGAAAGCTACCATAATCCCGAATACTGCTCCTGAAGCACCGATTACATAATTGTACCCTAAAAACATTGCAACGCCCATATTCAGAACCACACCTCCGATACCGGCACCGAAATAGATCACAGAAAATGTACGGGGGCCCAAATTTTCTTCTACTGCCCTGCCCATCCACCAAAGCCAAAGCATATTAAAGATCAGGTGGAATCCGCTACCGTGAAGAAACATGTATGTTACAAATCTCCAGGGTTGCATAAGTGCAGTCTGCCACGCAGGATCGAAAGCAAACAGGGATACGAGCGTTCGGTTGAACCCGGTGCCTGAAAAAGCCTGGATAATAAACACAGCAATATTAATGGAGATAATTACCCGGATCACTGTAGGGATCCGCATGTATCCACGTTTCAATGCACTGCCAAATGAGTCGTGATTCATCTTCTGCCGGTTCCTAAACCCTGTTTAATAACGCTCTCCTTTAAGCCCCCAGTATCTGATAAGCAGAAACCCGACAACCATTCCTCCGAGATGGGCAAAATGGGCGATTCCGCTCCGGGTGCCGGTTACTCCAAAAAACAATTCAATCCCTCCGAATATTGCTACAAAGTATTTCGCTTTAATCGGAATAGGAGGAATTAAAAGCATGATGTAACGTTCCGGGAACATCATTCCGAAAGCAAGCAGAATTCCGAAAACGGCTCCTGAAGCCCCTATTGTGGGCGCTCCTCCTCCGGCAATCCACATATGTATTAATGCAGCGCCAATCCCGGTTAAAAAATAATAGGTCGTGAAACGTTTTGTACCCCAATAATTTTCAATCGCCTGCCCGAAAATCCATAGTGCAAACAGGTTAAAGAAGATATGCCACAGATCTGCATGTAAAAACATGTATGATACGAGTTGCCAAACTTCGAAACGTGCACTTTCAATTGGCCATAATGCCCCAAATACAAACAAAAACTCCCCGATTGTAGGAGTATTTAATGCCAGGAAGCACAAAAGATTGATGATAATCAGATGCTTGACTGCCGGCGGAAAAATTGTGAATTGAGTATTCGGTGAATAATTTGAATCCTGAAAATTCAAAGAGAACCCATAATTTGTTTTAGTTTACCTGATAAAATAATCAGTATGTTTATGTGGGTAAGATACGGCTTTCTGATGTTTTTTAAATCACCGAATAAGATCTTACTTCTCTCAATAACAAAGCAAAGCTAACAATAAAATGCTTTAATCCGTTTCTGTGGACTATAAAGTTCTATTCACCGGATACAACAAGCTTTTCATTGTTATCAGTAGTAATCCCTTTATGCATTCTGTCAACCCACTCGGCAGACTCAGTCAATGTCATAGCACCAGTAATATTTGTACCATGATGCGGTTCCACATGCACATCTCCCCTGTAACCCCTGACCGGTGGCCGTTGTGTCTCTATAGCCTCCATCTTACCGGATAGAGCATATGCTGCTGATTGCGGGGTTGAACAGGAAACCGGTGGATTTTCAAATCCATGCAACAAATACCCCGACAAAGGATAATACTGATCCGGATAACCGTGCCAATGTGAAATGGAGAGTCCGTTATTCTTTAATGCTGCAGGAAACTGAGCGTCTGCATCAAGAGCCAGTAAAATACTTGCAATGATGATGTTACCCATACCATGAGCAAGTATGGCAAATGTGTCATATGAAGGCCTGCAGGCACTTGCCCCGATTTTCATCGGAGTTTCAATGGTTATCTCTCCATTATGCAGGCCAAGACGTAAAATATCCTTCTCGGGATCCAGATTAGTTTTATTACACCCTGATCTTGTAGACAATACCCAAACATCGGGCAGCTTTACGATCCATTTTTTGCCAAGTAATTCAATACAGGAGTAATTTTCCCCGTCCTTTTCATACAGGTTAATATTTTCCCAATCAACTTTCTGCAACTCCGGATCAGCTTCATACAGTTCAATTGCCGGCTCAACATCAACGGGCAGCTGTTTCACCATAAAACCGTAACTCATACCAGTCCTGTTGTCCAAATACCTCGATACGATACGTTTATAATACCGGTTTCTGTATTCAAGATCGTCAACCTTGGTGTGGGCGATCATCAGGCCATTTTCCTTCCATACACTTGCACTGCTCATAAAATCATCAATGTAATCGCCATATCCGCTTTTTTCTGCATCAAACACTCTTTCGCGGTAAACGATTTCATCACGTTTTGGCGGTACAACCTGGGCAGAAAGTTTGGGTACCAATGAATTCATTACATCCTCAGCCGGATCACGCCAATCTCCACATTTTACAATTGCGCCGTTCATCGTACAAATAGTCCACTTATCATCTTCAACAAAAACAGGTACATGAGCAAGATTCCATGCAAGAACACTTACGATGCTGTCAAGAGTTTCCTGTAAATCTGCATTATCCGGAATAGGTGGTTTTCCGTCATTGATTCCGATGATCGGATTCTGGTATAATCCGGAAACATGATCGATTCCCAGATTCCCATCTTCCGCATCCCCTTCTTCGATGATGACAATATTTGGTTTCACTTTCTTATCTTCAGTAAGTGCCTCCTCAATAGGGATTACCTCTACTCCGACTTTCACAAGTGTTTTCTTCAGAATGGAAGAAAACTCTTTCGTTCGCTCTGTTCTCGAATGAGGTGGTAAAAATGTAATACGAAGATCACGAGCCATCTCCGTTTCAGTAAGAGGTACATTGCTGGAAATTCCAAGCAGATCAAAGATCAGATCAGCATTTTTCATAATCAAAAAAGAAAATATTTTAGAATTTTATTCAGACCCACCCACATGCAATCAATATTACAGTGCTATTCAAGCTATATTCAACCCAACTTTCCATTCAAGGACTATGTTTAAAATATAAACAAAATCTGCAAATTCCTTTTTTCCTGCAGGATTTTCAAATTTCAGCATCCTAATGACAGTTCAGGTAGTATATTCAGCATTGATACGGACATACTCGTACGAGAGGTCAGATCCCCAGCCCACAGCTTCTGCATCTCCTTCGTTTAATACCAACGTGATATTAACCGTAGAAGAATGCATCTCTTTTTTCAAATCTGAACGCCCGTGATCCGTTGGCTGCCCTTTTCTTAAAATTTGCACCCCTTTATTCTTTCCAAAATAAAGATCGACATTATCCGGATTAAAATTAACCCCTGCCCTTCCTGCGGCGGCAAAGATACGTCCCCAGTTGGGGTCAGTCCCAAAAATAGCAGTTTTTACCAGGTTTGATGTTGAAACAGTTCGGATGATTTTCCTTGCATCCTCAGCATTTTTAGCCCCTTCAACCCGATATTCGATCAGTTTGGTTGAACCCTCACCATCCGATACAATCAGCATTGCAAGATGTATACACAGTTTTTCAAGCTGCTCAAGAAAAAGATCGTATCTCTGATCTTCCTTATCTATAATATCATTGCCTGCCATACCGTTACAAAGAATGCCAACCATATCATTGGTGGATGTATCCCCGTCAACGGTGATCATATTGAATGTTTTATCGGCCACAGTTCTCAGAGCTTTATCTAACAGTTTTGGGGTGATGGCAAGATCACAAACGATAAAACTGAGCATGGTAGCCATATCAGGGTGAATCATGCCTGATCCCTTGGCTATTCCGGCCATATTGATTTTAATTCCATCAATATCAAAAGATGAATAGCCTTCTTTGGCAAATGTATCTGTTGTCAGAATGGCATTCGCTGCAAGTGACCCGGCAAGCTGACGGTCAGATAGTTTTAAAGCACTCTCCCTGATCCCTTTGACAACTTTTTCGGTAGGAAAAGGCTCACCGATCAGGCCGGTTGAAGCCACCATTACAGACTCTTTCGGTATTCCGAGTACTTCTGCCGTTGTTTCAGCCATAGCAACCGCTCCTTCCCACCCTTTTTTCCCTGTACAGGCATTAGCATTTCCGGAGTTCACGACAATTGCCTGGATGATTCCGTCTTTCATATGCTGACGGCACAATTTTACAGGTTCAGCACATACCAGGTTTTTGGTAAAAACGGCTGCAGCACTTGCAGGTTTTTCGGAATAGATAAGCGCAAGGTCACGCCGCTTGGATTTGATACCCATATGGGCACCCCATGCTTTAATTCCCCGCACATCACATATGTTGTTTTGCATAATTTGTTAATACTTATGGATTCAAAGGTGCATATTCAAGGCCGGTCTTCTCTATAAACCTGAACATCAAATTCATATTCTGAATGGCCTGACCGGCAGCTCCCTTAACCAGGTTGTCGATAGCACTAATCGTTATAATTCTGTTTGTTCGCTCATCATAGGTTGCAAAAACATCACAGAAGTTGGATCCTCTTACATTCTTTACTGATGGCGGTTGATCCACAACCCTGACGAAATATTCTTTTTCGTAATAATTTAAAAATGTATCCCGAACAAGTTCAAGGTTGAGGTCAACAACAGGCGTTGAGTAAGCAGTTGTCAAAATTCCCCTGTCTATCGGTAACAAATGAGGTGTAAATTGTACTGTCACTTCCTGTCCTGTCTTTATAGAAAGTATCTGTTCAATTTCCGGAGTGTGTCTGTGATTCCGGAGTCCATAGGCAAAGAAGTTTCCAAATACATTCGGAAAATGGGTTGTTTCTTTTGGAGTAGAGCCTGCTCCGGTAACTCCCGATTTGGAGTCAATGACAATACTTTTCGGATCTATCAAACTTCCATCAAGAAGGGGAGCAAGTGCAAGGATAGAAGATGTAGGATAACAACCCGGATTCGCTACAAGGTCTGCATTCCGTATCCTGTCTCTGTTCAGTTCAGGCAGCCCGTAGGCTGCTTTTTCGATAAATTCGGGACATACGTGCTTTTTGTTATACCACTTTTCATAGAGATCTTTGGATTTGAGGCGAAAATCACCTGACAAATCAATGATCCGAAAATTATTCAGTCCATATTCCTGTACAAAGTCCATCGATACCCTGTGTGGTAAAGCCAGGAAAATTAGATCCAGATCTGCATCTTTCAGTGCTTCCATTGGCTGAAGCTCATCCTCGAAAATCCCTTCGAATGATGGGTAGAGTTTTGAAAACCGGGTCCCAGCATTTGAACGTGATGTTACAATATCCAGTGATATATCAGGATGATCTGTCAGCAGTCGAATCAGTTCCATTCCTGTATATCCTGTGGCTCCCACCACACCGATTCTGCCTTTACTTCTTTCACTGCTTTTCTGCCAGAGCTTTCGACTTTCGTTTTTTTGTTTAGCCATACATCATCTATATCTATTTGGATTCCTCGATTTCTGCTTCTGCGGGAGCACATTCCCGAATCGACTCCAGCAAAACATCTATCACTTTATCAATTTCTTCGTAGGAAATCACAAGTGGCGGAACAATTCGCATCACTGTATCAGAAGCACAATTTGAGAGTACACCCTTCTCATGCATTTTATTGACCACATCAGCTCCTTTGAAATTCAAATCGACTCCTATCATCAATCCTATCCCTCGAACTTCTTTTATTTCACTCCATCCGGAGGTCCGCTCTTTAATCGTTTGCATCATATAAGAGCCTTTCTCTTCAGCAGCCGCGCATAAATTATCATCCTCAATAACCTGTAATGCAGCGTTTGCCGCAGCACAAGCAAGTGGATTCCCGCCATACGTTGTTCCGTGCTGGCCATAATCAATCGAAGAAGCAGCTTTATCAGTAGCGAGCGTGGCCCCAATCGGGAATCCTCCACCGAGCGCTTTGGCTGTACAGATGATATCCGGTTTTACCCCTGTGTGCATCCAGGCGAACATTTTTCCCGTTCTGGCTATACCACACTGAATTTCATCAAAAATCAACAATACATCATGCTGATCACACAAACTTCTGACCTCTTCAAGATATTCTTTAGAAGCCGGTTTAATACCACCTTCTCCCTGTACAGGCTCGATGATAACCGCCACAGTATCAGGGTTGATTGAATCCCTGAGGGCTCCCATGTCATTCATCGGAATCCGGCCAAAACCCTCAGGTATCGGTTCAAAACCTTTCCGGTATTTTTCTTTACCCATCGCGATTGCACCGAGGGTTCTTCCATGGAAACAGTTCTCCATTGACAGAATAAGGCCTTTTTTTCCTTTTTTGTTACCATATCTTCGGGCAGTTTTAATCGCAGCTTCGATCGACTCAGCTCCGCTGTTACAGAAAAAAACACGGTCCATTCCCGAAATTTCAGTCAATTTTGCTGCAAGTTTTGCCTGCGGCTCACTATAGTAGAGATTGGATATATGAATAAGTCTTGCTGCCTGATTCTGAATCGCCTCAACCACCTTCGGGTGACAATGCCCGACACTATTAACAGCAATTCCTGCAAGAGCATCGATATATTCATTTCCTTCGGTATCCCAGACTCTGGAACCGGCACTTTTATCCAGCGTTATTGGATATCGCTTGTAAATTTTATAGTGATTCTGTTCCGTCTGTTCACGTATCGTTCTGCCTGTATCACTCATGGTAGCTAAATTTCAATAGTTGTACCGCTCTTGCGGTTTGATAATAACTGATTCAAAAGAGTATTCGGTTTCATTCCATTTATAATGTGCGCTGCATGTACACCTTTTTCAAGTGCTATCAGACATGCTTCCACTTTGGGTATCATCCCGCCTGTAATGGAAGTTCCGAGTTTCAACTTAATTTCTTCACTGTTTGTATTTCCTATCAGGGATCCCGGATCTGCAGGATCTTCCAGTAAACCATCGACATCTGTCATGGCAATAAATGCTGCTGCTCTCAATGCACCTGCCATATGCCCGGCAAACATATCCGCATTAATGTTATAATCTTCTCCGTCATCACCCACACCGATAGGAGCAATCACAGGGAAATATCCATTGTCAATTAGAGTTTCAATCAGCCTGGTATCAACAGATTCAACATTACCGACAAATCCAAGATCTGATTCAATATCACCAGCATCATCTGATTTATGATACCGTTTAACAGCTCTTACCATTGATGCATCTTTTCCAGAAAGTCCGACGGCTTTAATTCCTTTTCTGTTCAGTCCTTTAACGATATCTCCATTTACCTGTCCGCTCAAAGCCATTTCAACATAAATCATTGCTTGCCGGTCTGTTTTCCTGTGGCCGCCGATAAATACCGATTCTATGTTTGCCGTCTGTAGCAGTTCTTTAATAACCGGACCACCGCCATGTACAATAACAGGGTGAATACCATATTCTTTCAGTTTATATAACTGATCAAAAACCGACTCTCTCATTTGAGAATCAATCATTGCATTTCCCCCATATTTGACCAAAACTATTTTATCCTTGAGGTCATCCAGTAGCTGGGGATCAGGTATAAAGTTTGTTGTTTTCTGTGCTTCGGAATTCATAATTAAACTTCAGATGCCGGCTAAACTAACTAATTATTCACAATAGCAAGATAATGGCAGGCTGTTGCGAATCGATGGAATGTAAGCATCTGATACTGATAAATACAGTATTTACCCAAAATAAGAAAAGTGTCGCTTTACCGGGTTATTTAAACCTATACAACCTGGGAAGTTGCTAACACCGGGGATGTCACTTTTTCATCACTCTCGATCAGGCC
>SLKH01000009.1 GCA_007134665.1 Balneolaceae bacterium | reverse complement strand
GGAATTACTGAGTACGGGGTCAAATGGAAAGATCTGACAGAGGGACGAATACCTCCCGTTCCAGAGGGTGTCCGTTTTGACATTGCTTTTGAAGGGAGTTTACACGGCCCGAAGATCGAAGGCACCATAAAGGGTACAGACTACCTGAATGTCAGAGCAGATGGACGATTCATGCTGAATATCCATGCATCAATTACTACTAACACCGGTCATAGGATAGCACTGCATGAAGACGGAATTCTGGTCCCGGCTCTTGATGGTAAAGGGTTTCTGCAATTGAATATGCAATTCACTTCTCATGTTCCCGAATATTTCTGGATGAACAAGATTCAGTGTTGGGGAACCGGTATCTGTGATATGCACAGGGGTGAAGTATATGTGAAAACCTATGAAGGCACCTTTGAAATCACTAATAAATCAATTCAATATCATAAAACTTAAAACGGAGATAAATCATGAAAACCACAAATTTAAACACACTTGACTTAACAGAATTTACAGGAAAGGATGATCCGGGACAACACTGCCGCGCAACATTCCCGCTTTTTGGTGCACACGGAACCGAATCGATTGCCACAGTTTATTTTGAACTTGATCCCGGCGATACCCTTGGCCGGCATACCGACAGTGCCGAAGAGTTACTACTGGTTCTAGAAGGTGAAGTCGAAGCTGAAGTAGGCGGAGAGACTGGTAAACTTACAGAAGGTGAAATTGCATTGGTTCCGAAAATGATCCCTCACAATATGAAAAATACAGGATCTAAACGTGCCAGAATATTTGGCATTTTCGGTGGTGCCAATCATATTATTGCCACCTTTGAAAAAACCTGGCTTCCGGTAGATTCCAATACGGTGGATACATCTAAAATGGCCGGCTGACAATGAACTGACCTCTTTGCCCCGGTTTGTCTGATCCGGGGCAGGGAGGAATCGGCGGATTGAGGAAGTCTGCGGATCTGCGAAAGCACAATTTCATACCGGCTCGATTCACAGAAAATGGTTGGAATCCTGATTGGGACATTGAAAGTGTGCAGAAGATTCGGAAATGATTTATACTTAAAAAAGAACTAACAAGAATAATTTAACATGTCCGTTTCAATTATCGAATACAAACCTGCTGTGACTTTACAGCGATATGTTGAATTTTATTGGGAAGGGCAATTCAATACGATACATCAGCCGCAATTGAAATTACAGGTTGCACCCAACGGGTTTGTTGAATTGATTATTCACCTGAGTGACCTGCATTGTGAATTACCGGTATCAAATGGCTGGTCACAATCACCGGATTATACGATAATTGGCCTCTATACCCGGCCATATGAAGTGCATTTCAACCAGCTTGTGACAACATTCGGGATCCGTTTTAAACCGGAGGGCATTTATAATCTGTTCGGTATCCCCGCATCCGTGTTTTCGGAAAACTATGAAGATATGGAACTCATATTGGGAAAAGAGTTCCGAGAATATTGTGAGCAGGTCAGGGTAAGTACGGATATCAATCAGAAGGTAATACTGAGCAACCAATATTTATGTAAACAACTTGAAAGGAACCATCCCGAATCAACCTATCTCAACCGTGCTGCTGAATTAATTCGAAACACGAATGGAGTAGAAAAAATAGATGAATTACCAAACAGGATCTACATCTCCCTCAGACAGCTTCAACGGGAATTCAAACAAAAAATCGGAGTTACACCCAAACAATATTATCGCATTGCGAGGCTGAATGATGTTAACCGAATGCTTGAAAAAAACGGGCATATTGAATTCACAAAAATCGCACATGATTGCGGTTATGCCGACCAGGCTCATTTTATCCGGGATTTTAAAAGTATTATGGGGGTTAATCCGACACTTTTTATCAAAGAGAGACATCAATATTTGGTGAATATTCAAAGAGCAGATTCAGTTGAAGGGAAAGAATGTGCTTGAGTGTTGGTAATCCGAACTTTTATTAATAACCAGATTATAAATTATCGACTCTCGTGTCATTTACCTTTTTAAAATAATTCAGTAATCCGGGTGGCCGATAAGTTGGATCCTGATCCCAGCGATCCAGTACACTCTGATGTATAAACTGGGTCGGATCATCTCCCTGGACTGTTGTGCCCTCTTCCCTGATCCTCTTTTCAGAAACTCCGATCACTCTGTCATAACCTCTCGAAAACTTATAAAGACCTTTTTTTGAATTGTATATTTTTCCGGCAGGTATCGGTGACAATTCCTGCACACTCTCCACCTTCTCATCAAATTTCAAACCGGCAAGTTTTGCCCTTCCGATCATCCATTCCAATGAAATATCAGCCAGAGATCGGTCAGGATAACCTCCTCCAACATTACTATGCACACCGGGAAACCACATCTGCTCCACGGTTTGCCCCTCTTTAGGCTTATATTGCCACAATGTGGGTTTGAACGGTGAGCGCTTTTCATCAATTGCAAGTGCATGACAGGCTGTTTTCACAGACCCACTTAACTCCGTATCATGAAACTGGTGCTTGCGTTTTGTAAGATTTCGTAACCCCCGCAGCGGAATGCCGAGTGCACCAACTGTATCCCATACACCGATGAACTGAATTAGTATTGGTTTCTCCCGGTCTACTGAATAATTACTCCGGAATTCCACCGGCCTTTCCATATCAGGACTCTCATCTGACCGGTACAATTCTATTGTTTTTCTGTAATGCAGAACATGTTCGCGGCAAAGAATTCCACATTTACGAATCATTCCGGCAATACTTCTTGCAGTAAATGCCCCGCGGCTGAATCCAAACAGGTAGACTTCATCCCCCGGCTCATAATTGGCAATCAAAAACCGGTATGCATCAAATATGTTATCTTCTACACCTCTGCCGAATGCCCCGCCAGTGATACGGTCAAGTGAATTACCGGTACCGACACCCTGGCCATAGTAAATGATCTGCTTAACACCGTCGTCATGTTTGGCAATCCGATATGCAATACGTACAACATTGGTAGGACACGGAATCTCTTCATGCATCTGGTCGGCACTGTTCCAGGTTCCGTCGCAGCAAAGTATAAGGCGTTTCATTTTAATTGATCCCCCCAAAGCCTGTTAAATCTTATTGATAATTACACACGTTTATATTTCCTGATTTTCAGAAAAGTATGAGATCAGCTTATGATTGACAACTAATTGTTGACATGCATTTTAGACTTTTAATAATCATTGAATAAATTAAATCATTATTACTTGTCTTTGAATCGTGATTATAATGACAAGGTTATCAAAAAGTGAAATAAAAAACTACGTTTCAGAGTAATGAAAATGATTTAAAACCTTTGCCTGAATTTCATATTCTATTATAGAAAATCATATCTGTCCAAAATATTTATTAGGCACAACACTGATCCGTGAATACGGATCAATATGAATAGCTCCGCATCACAATGCGGAGTCGAAATGAACGGGCAAAGCAGAACCCCGAATGGGGTTCAATATCACTGCTTGTACCGGATCAATGGCGTGGAAGATCACCTTCTTATCCTTACCCACATCCATCCAACTGTGGCGTTGTCTTCTTTAACTCAAAGATATCAAACTGGTAAGCAATTCATGGATCAAACAGGAAAACCTATTTCCAGCATTTAAAGGATGGCAGGAAGGTTATGGAGCCTTCACT
>SLKH01000246.1 GCA_007134665.1 Balneolaceae bacterium | reverse complement strand
GATAGAAGACATTTTGCCTGCCGGTACAACACTCGTCCGATCCGAACAGCGCAATGAGATGGTTGCACAGATGACCCGTGCTTTTGATATCAACTTACAGGCACTCGGCATGCTGGCACTCCTTGTAGGACTATTTCTGATTTACAATACTGTCACCTTTTCAGTGGTCCGCCGCCGATCAATGATTGCACGGTTGCGTGCAATCGGGGTATTAAAAAAGGAAATTTTCTCACTAATCATGGCTGAAGCCGTTTTGATCGGATTCGCTGGCACACTGCTCGGAATTCTTGCCGGTATCGCTCTTGCCAACATATTGGTTGTATTCATTACTCAAACCATTAACGACCTTTACTTTGTTGTAACCGTCAGGGAACTCAGTCTCGACCTGGCAACATTCATCAAAGCATCACTCCTGGGGATTTCCGGTACAATACTGGCTGCTGCCTGGCCGGCACGAAATGCAGCACTTTCACCGATTACTACAGTTCTTCGACGTTCCTCTTCTGAAACTTCTCTGATCGAATGGATGCCAAAAATCAGGCTGATTGCCCTGCTTTTTCTGCTGACAGGAACCGGAGTTTTATTAATCCAGGGTGAACATATTATAACCGGTTACCTCTCGCTCTTGCTCCTGATTATCGGTTTTTCCCTGCTTGTACCCCAATTTATTACCAGTAGTGTTCAATTGCTAAGCCGGCCGGTCAAAAAATTATTGGGAATGATCGGGTTGATGTCAATACGGGGTGTGGCAGCAGAACTGAGCAGAACTTCCGTCGCCATAGCAGCATTGGTGGTGGCAGTTGCAGCTACAGTCGGAGTCGGCATGATGATCGACAGTTTCCGATACACTGTTGAATCCTGGCTCGGCTCCCAGCTTCAGGCAGATATTTACATACAGGCTCCGGGCGGGCTATCACAACAGGTTAACGCCAGCCTTGATCCGGTACTTATCAGCCTGATGAAGACCCAACCTGAAGTGAACTCTTCACATTCTATTCGCAGAACTGAAGTTACGACTAATTTCGGACTTGACAACCTTGTTGTTCCCAGCCACGAGTATGGGATCAGCCGAACAGCAGATCTGAAACAGCAGGCTGATGATTTCTGGAATCGGTTTGAGAATGAGCAAATCATCAAAGTAACCGAAGCGTATGCATACAGGAACCGGGTTACTATAGGGGATATCTTACAGATAAACACAGATCAGGGTGAGGAGGAGTTCACCATCGGAGCAATCTATTACGACTATTCGGCTGATAGCGGATTGATTTCCATGCACCGCACGGTTTACGAACAGTATTTTGATGACCGCTCCATTTCCGGGCTGGCACTTTATATTCATCCCGGTGTAGATCTGGACAGTTTTATCTCCAGCTTGCGGGAACAGTCTGCCGGGATTCAACAGGTTGTTATTCAATCCAACCGGGGTTTGCGGGACGCATCCATGGAGATTTTCGACCGAACCTTTACTGTTACAATCGTTCTTCGCTTCCTGGCTATTATCGTGGCGTTCATCGGAATTTTATCTGCCCTGATGGCTCTCCAGCTTGAACGCCGCAGAGAGATGGCTGTATTGCGTGCAAACGGGTTAACTCCAACTCAACTTTGGAAATATGTTACAACGCAAACCGGTTTCCTTGGATTAATTGCCGGAATTCTCTCCATCCCGCTTGGGATTGTAATGGCTGGAATACTCGTTTATGTTATCAATTTAAGGTCATTCGGATGGACTCTTCAGTTCCAGCTTGTGCCGGAAGTGCTTATCCAGGCTGTCTTATTAGCTTTCTTAGCTGCGCTTCTGACCGGAATTTACCCATCCTGGAAAATGTCTCAAACCAACCCATCAGACGCATTGCGTTATGAATGAACTCGATAAAGGCAAATGAAGAAACTGATTCTCATACTATTCCTTGTTTTTCTCATTTTCATCGGCTGGTTTCAGTTCAGAAATGATACCGGGCCTGATCGGGTCAGTGGAACAATTTCTGCTGTGAACGCACTCCAGGGTGATGTGGAAGGGTATCTGCGGGCAGATCGCCCGATTGAGTTTGAATTTCCGCATGATCACGGCCCGCATCCGGGCTTCAGAACAGAGTGGTGGTATTACACAGGCAACCTCTTCAGTGACAGCGGTGATCATTTTGGTTATCAGTTTACGATCTTCAGGTCACAATTGACCCCGTCAGATTCATCTGATTACACTATGCCGCCCACTGATAGCTGGCAAACCAATCAATTATATATGGGGCATTTGGCAATTACCGATATACAAACCGGCCGACACCTTTTTGAAGAGCGTTTCAGCCGGGGAGCGGCAGGGCTGGCCGGAGCCAGGGCAGAACCATACAAAATCTGGCTGGAAGACTGGAGAGCAGAATTAAAGGATGGAGCTCAGGCATCCTCAGATGGCCGTATGCCAATGAACATCTTTGCAAATATGGATGGCGCTGCCCTTGAATTAACCCTTGACCCCGCAAAACCATTGGTTTTTCACGGTGACAGGGGTTATGACCGAAAAGGTGCTGAAGCCGGGAATGCATCTTACTATTTATCTTTCACCCGGCTGAACACAACCGGCACAATCCGGATAGGTGATACGGTAGCAGAAGTGACCGGGAATAGCTGGATGGATCACGAATGGAGCAGTTCAGCTCTTGAGGAACGACAGGAAGGCTGGGACTGGTTCTCCATTCAGTTCAACAATGGATATGACCTCATGTATTACCAGCTTCGTGAAGAAGACGGTTCACTTTCGGAGTTCACCACCGGAACCCTGGTGGATCCTGATGGAAATACAACTGGTTTTATCCATGGAGACTTTAACCTTGATGTACTGGACGAGTGGCAAAGCCCGCACACGGGAAGCCGCTACCCGGTTCGCTGGCGGCTGACAAATCCGGATCGTGATATCGAACTTGAATTACATTCCCTGTCGGACAACCAGGAAATGAATGTTTCTATTACGTACTACGAAGGAGCAATCCGGGTTGAAGGAAGAATAGGAGAAGATGATGTAGAAGGGTATGGATATGTGGAAATGACCGGGTATTAAATGACAGGCCCGCAATTGCCGAAGCTATTTACAGGCCTGTCCCTCTATTATGTTTTTAGTCCCAAAAAAGTCATTAGACATTTTTAGGTTTAATTATACCGGATAACTTCATCATTATTGAAGATTCCGCTCTCCCTGAGATACCTGTCAACCTCTTCTGCATCATTCGTATCAATCATCAGGCTCTCCATGGTGCTTACTCCATCAGCACTGATAATCACATACTTATATTCCTGTGCCGGAACTGAATAGCCGGAAATGCCAGGCATAGTTCCGTCCTCATAGTTTCTCTGGAAATAGAAATAGAATGTGATTCTGCCTTCCAGGTAGGTATAGGCATAGTTTGTATAATACACACCTCCAAAACTGAGCAGGCTGAATGGCAGCGGATGCCATTGCATGGTACTGCTTGAGAGTCCCACAGGTACTTTCATATAAGCGATAACCAGGCCGTCTTCTGCGATTTCCTGTGTGATATCGTCGTCGTCAATGTGCGCCAGCCGGGCCTGGTACCCAAGAGATGATGAAGGGCCGGTTTTCACACTGTAATAACCGTTCACATAGTCATCATTCGTCAGTTCGATTATTTTGGAAATGACATTCG
>SLKH01000117.1 GCA_007134665.1 Balneolaceae bacterium | reverse complement strand
GATGGTACTGCATCTGCGGTAGAGTAGGTCACCGCCTCATCTTCTTATCTTACATAGCCCTGATACGCACAGCGTTCAGGGCTTTTTTTGTGCGCCCGCCAGGGCGCATTCACCTGGGTGTAACGAGGAGCGTGGCGGTTATGCCGGTCAGCCGAGAAGGGAGGACAGATAAGGAAATATCCCTATCTTCCTACTCGATTTGTGACAGGCCATTCTATGACAGGGTATATTATCAGCTTTTCAAGCCGCAATCATGCAAATAAAACCATATTTATATATTCTCCCGAGAAATTTTTATTTTGTAGCTATGAAGTGCAGTTAAATACAAGCAATTTCAAATAGATAGAAGGATACACGTGAGCTTGAATCTGATGAATAGCATTGACCTGAAAATAAACCAGAATTTTGAAACTTTTATCAATACTTACAGGGAAAAGCTGGCAAGCCTTTTTACTGACAGAATTGATGAACAGGAAATGTCTACACAGAGAGGTTTACCGCCTTATGTGTTAAGACAGATACTTGAATGTAACCCTCTGTCAACGTTTATCCCCGACGAGTATGGTGGGCGAGGTGCCAAAACGCATGAAGCTCTATCAATGCTTGAAACCTCTTCCTATCAATCATTGCCATTATCGCTAATGATGGGAATCAATGGGGCCTTATTTTTACAGCCACTGGCTAATTATGGAAATGAAGAAATAAAACAGAAGGTATTTAACCGCTTTATAGAAAATAAAAATATGGGCGGATTAATGATTACAGAACCTGATTTTGGATCAGATGCCCTGAGGATGCAAACAGGTTTTTATAAAGCGAATGATGTGTATGAGATCAAGGGCACCAAGCACTGGGCAGGACTGACAGGCTGGGCAGATTATTGGCTGATAACTGCACGTGAAAAAGATGAAAATGGAGAGCTTGGAAGAGATATCGGATTTTTTGTCCATGAAACAAACAGAGGGGGAATTGAAGTTCAGGAGTATTACAAAAATCTTGGTTTGTATATGTTACCGTATGGAAAGAATAAAATCGATATTACAGTTCCGGCGGAATACAGGCTTGAACCCAGAAGTACCGGATTAAAAATGATGCTCGATGTTCTTCACAGAAGTCGTTTACAGTTTCCGGGGATGTCAACGGGTTACCTCAAACGTATGCTTGATGAAGGCCTTACGCATTGCAAGGAGAGAATCGTTGGAGGCAATACACTAATCAGTTATGACCAGGTAAAAGACAGGCTGTCTAAATTACAATCCTATTTCACGGTAAGCTCAGCTATGAGCTATTTTACGAGTAGTAATATTTCCATTAGTGACGATACGTCAAAAATGGATCTTGCTGCCAACTCAATCAAAACGGTGACTACAGATTATATGCAGGCAGCGGCACAATCCCTTCTGCAACTTGTCGGAGCCAAAGGCTACAGGCTTGATCATATCGCTGGCCGGTCACTGATTGACAGCAGGCCTTTCCAGATTTTTGAAGGGTCAAATGATATACTTTATCAACAAATCACTGAGTCTGTGCTCAAAATGATGAAAAAATCCAAGGTTAAAAATCTGTATGAATTTCTAAAACATTATAAACTTACACAGAATGCTTCAGACTATTATAAAGAGGCCCTGAATTTTGAGATTGATTATAAAATGGCTCAAAGAAAAATGGTTCAGCTTGGCCAGGCAATCAGCAGGATCATATCACTTGAAATGACTCTGCGGCTTGGTGAAAAAGGGTTTAACAGTGATATGATCTCCAATAGTATCAAGGCACTACAGAACGAAACTCATGCATTGATTACTTCTTATGCAAATGAAGAACACTCCCAGGTGGTGGAAGATTACGGGGATAACAGCTCATGGCTGAACTTTCTTTCTACTCAACCAGGTAAATAATGGTAAGGGCAAGGGTAACAGTTCTATGAAACACCTGGTTGTTCTTACTGGTGCCGGAATGAGTGCAGACAGCGGATTAGCAACATTTCGTGACGCCGGTGGTTTGTGGGAAGGTTATGATATCAATGAGGTCGCCTCTATTGACGGCTGGAACCGGAATCCGGAAAAAGTTCTTGAATTCTACAACCTGAGAAGAAAACAGGCTTCCGAGGCAGAACCCAATGAAGGGCACATAGCACTTGCCCGGATCGAAGAATCATTCAACGTATCGATAATCACACAGAATGTTGATGATTTACATGAAAGAGCCGGATCTAAAAATGTGCTTCATCTACATGGTGAGCTGCGAAAAGCCAGAAGTATTAAAAACAGTAAACTGGTTTATGACATTGGCAGCAAACCGTTAAAATTGGGAGACACTGCAGAAGATGGTGAGCAACTCAGGCCTGATATTGTGTGGTTTGGAGAACCGGTTCCTATGATGGAAAAAGCAGCTTCAATCGTTGAACAGGCTGATCTGTTTATTGTAATCGGTACTTCACTGGTGGTATATCCGGCAGCGGGCCTGGTGGATTATTCTCAACCGGGGATCTCAAAATATATTATTGATCCGGCAACTCCGGAATTATATACATTGCAGGATTGGGTACATATAAAATCAACTGCAGCCGAAGGTACCCCGGACCTGGCAGATCAAATTATAAAGGATGGAATAGACTGAAATGACTGACCATAAAGCATCTGAAAATGAAAAAGAAGCCCTTGAAAAATATTTGCTTCAATTTTTAAATCTTGAGAAACAATTCCCCCTGTTACCCGGGATCAAAAATCAGGAAGCTATTGCAAGTGTTATTGGAATTGAAAAAAAAGAACTTGATAAACTAAGAAACCTGTTTAATCAAAATACCAAACAGGCAAGCCTTGAACTCTTAAATGACGATGAAATTTCCGGGTTTCTGGATGATCTTCCTTTCCGGGAGAACGATACGATCATTGCTTTGGGTGATTCCATGACTGATGATCTGCAGGGATGGTTTGGAATTCTTGCCAACCTGATGGAGATTGCCAAACCTGAAGCAAATTTAACATTTATCAACAGTGGCATCTCTTATAATACATCGTCTGAAGCCCTGCGCCGGCTCCACAGAGATGTGTTATCACATGATCCCGACTGGGTGATCGTAGCACTTGGTACTTACGATGCAATCAGGCTTGATATTGCCCCTGAAAGGACCCTTTTGCCACTTTCAGAAACCTGGGAGAACCTGAATACGATCAGCAGTGCAATACAACAGGTGACGCAAAATCCGGTAATATGGATATCCCCGCCACCGGTTATTCCGGGTTTACTTGATGAAATGGAACTGTTTGACTTCGATATAAACGAAAAAGACCTGTTTAGCATCAGGGAAGTTATTGCAGGGAAGGAAGGATACATTATCGATCCTGCCGGCAGGAGAATGGGGAACCCTCCGGAAGCATGGTATTACCTGAGTGATGGAATTAATCCATCATTAAGCGGACATACCAATACAGTCAGGGAACTGTTAAAAAGCCTGGCAAAAAAAGAAAATTAGTTGTAGCTCTTCTTTTAGATTGGGTTGATCGGTGCCTGGTTTTCAGATAAACGGAGTCAAAGCCCAATGTTCAGCGATATAACACCCATCACAGGTTGAAAGGACAGTTCTGCTATTCCGTCGGTCAGATTTACAGCGCGGGCCATTCCAGGCCGGCCAAAGCCGATTGTGGCACTCTTGTATTCCGTTTCAAATAAGGCATTCTTCTGCAGAAGATTTGAGCCGATAAAATCCCTGTTTTTCTGAGCCAGTAGGAAAGCATCAATCAAGCCGAAAGTGAACCCTGCCCAGGCTCCGGCACTTGATCCGTATTGCAATCCCTCAACAATTGGCCTGTCACTGATCAGCATTCCGGCAGAACCCAGTATAGCTCCTGCAGCAGCCCCGTAAAATGTATCAAGCAGAATGATAATCGTGCTATTATTCCCATCATTGAAAACGCCGGAGATGAAAAACATTTCACCCCTGGGTAATGTTGCGACATCATAAATGCCAATAGCCGCTCCGGCGATGATGCCGGAACCAACACCGATTCTCAGGGATGTAAAGTCATTGGAATTCTGAAGTCCCATTGTTGCAGCTCCTAAAATTGAGCCTGTCACTGCACCATTCAGCACATTTCCGCCAAGCACTTCAATAGACTGCGCTTTACTTTGTGAACAGATGAATACCATGCTCAGCAATAGCAAAAGGGTTCTATAGCCTTTCATTGTAGATTCCGCTTTGTTTGAAAATTCGGTTTTAAATGTAAGGATATTCAGTTTCCGATCCCATCAAATTGATTACCCGGGATCAGCAAGAGCAACCGGAAGTATTTTTCCATTGTAAAATTGGTGTGCTTCAAGTGTAAATCCGGCAATATACCCACCCATTTCTTCTGCAGATACCGGTGCCTTAAAGCCCGGAAAAGCCTCCTCAAGCATTTCAGTCTGGACTGCTCCAAGACATAAACAATTTACCGATATGTTGTAATCGGATAGTTCAACAGACAGGCATTCGGACAGGATACTGACCCCGCCTTTGGCGGTGCTGTATCCTGAGAGACCGGGAAATTTGCTGCTTCCCTGGTAACCTCCCATACTGCTGATCATCACAATATGGCTGCCTGAATTCATGAATGGTATTAAGGTACGTGTTAAACGAACAGGGCCAATCAGATTAACATCAAGCATTTTCTGCCAGTCTGTATCGGATAAATCTGTGAAAGGTTTATTAATCAGGAACCCTGCATTATGAATCAACCCGTCAAGTTTAATTTTGTTTCGATTCAAGAATTCTGCAATCGATTTAGTGCCTGACGAATCAGTTAAATCTGCAGTGATAGTTTCAATCCGGCCGGGTGAATGAGATTTTAAATTTTCCAATGCATCCACAGACCGGGCGGTTGCAACAACCGTATTTCCTGAATCTGCAATTGATTTGGCGATTTCAAAACCGATACCTCTGCTTGCACCGGTTACAAGTATATATCTGTTTTTCATTCTGTAGCTGAATTATTGATTAGGATGTTGGTAAAGATTATGTATAAATAGAGTAAGTTTGTTGGTAAAAAAGCGCTTTTTTGAGATATTTAAGCAGGCATAGAATAAGAGCAGAAGCTGCAAACTCCTATCTTTGATTTACATAAGCAGCCTTAAAACAAATTAATCATTTATCAATGTTTTCGAAAAAGCCACTGGTTCCTGATCATATTCAAAATCTTAAACCTTATATACCAGGCAAAACGATAGAAGAGGTCAGGAAGATCTATAAGCCTTCACGTATTTCCAAACTGGCTTCAAATGAAAATCGATTGGGCTGCAGCCAGAATGTAAAAGAAGCAATATTAAATTCAATGAAAGTGATTCACGATTATCCGGATCCGATATCATTAGAATTGCGTGAAAAGATAGCTCATAATAATAGTGTAAAGCCTGAAAATGTGTTAATAGCAGCCGGTTCTGAAAGTATCATTTCTATTTTGTGCCGTACTTTTTTTATGAATGATGATCATGCAATTACCGGGAATGCAACATTTATAGGGTTTTTTGTCCAGGCTGCAGTGAGAGGGATAAAACTGAAAAAAGTACCGATGACTTCTGATTACAGATTTGATGTCAAAGAAATTTTGAATACGATTGATGAAAAAACCAAAATGGTTTATGTCGCCAATCCGAATAATCCGACCGGGACTTTTATTGGAAAGAATGAATATAAAACACTGGTTGAAGGTATTCCCGATGATACCCTGTTAATAAATGATGAAGCCTATTACGAATATGCGTATGACAAAGAGGATTACCCCAGGGCACTTGATCATTTCAGGGAGAATGTTGTAATACTCCGAACTTTTTCAAAGGTGTATGGACTTGCAGGGTTAAGAATTGGATATGCGATAGCTGATGAATCGCTGATTACAGAAATGATGAAAACTAAACTTACTTTTGAACCGTCTGTTATTGCCCAGCATGCAGCTATTGCAGCTTATGATGATAGAGAGTTCCTGAAAAAGAGCATTGATGTTGACAGGGAGGGCAAGAAACGGCTCTACAGGTTATTTGATGAGTATGATGTCCGGTATACTGAATCCCTTTCAAATTCAGTGATGATTATACTTGACAGTCAAGATCTTGCAGAAGAGTTTAATCAACAGATGCTCATCAATGGAGTCATCCTCAGGCGGGTCGACTCATTTGGCGTGCCCAATGCCATCAGAATAACAGTAGGATGCAGGGAAGATATCGATCATTTTGAATCTGTATTTCAGGAAATCATGCGAAAATATCGTTTTCGAAACACGCCGGTAAAAAATGAAATTTAAAACCGGATTTACATCAGGATTTAAAATGTATTCAGATGGAAATACAAAGTGTAAATGAACTTGTCGATTGGAAGAAAGTGCTCCGGACTATTTTTTATTCGAGAGCGATGGATGATCTTGAAGAGTCGATACTGGTGCCGGAAAAAAAGGTCATGTACCAGTTTTCTGCACGTGGCCATGAACTGTTACAGGTATTATTGGGCTCATTGCTAACCCACCCATACGATGCAGTCAGTGCATACTACAGGTCGAGGCCGTTGTTGCTTACACTTGGCCTTAAGCTTGAGGATGCCATGGCAGCACCAATGGCCAAATCCGGCGGATACAGTGACGGCAGGGATATCGGAGTTGTATGTAATTTACCGGGACATGAAGGCCCGGTTGTGTTACCAATGGCTGGTGATGTTGGTTCCCAGTATACACCTGCCGTTGGCTGGGCACAGGCATTGGAATACAGGCGCAATGTACTGAAAGAATCTGTTTATGAGAATGCGATAGCAGTTATATTTGGCGGAGATGGTTCGGTTGCTACTAACGGGTTTTGGTCTGCATTAACCATTGCAACGACAAATAACCTGCCGGTACTGTTTTGTATAGAAGACAATGGTTATGGGATTTCGGTAACAAGTGATTTTCAAACTCCCGGTGGTAATATTGCAGAAAATCTCCGCTCTTTCAGAAATCTGAATATTATTGATGGTGACGGGACAAATCCGGAAGAATCTACACAACTGTCAACCGAAGCTGTAAATTTCGTGCGCGATAAGAGGAAACCTGTACTTCTGAGAATGACTGTACCCCGTCTTCAGGGACATTCATACCAGGATAACCAGGGGTATAAAGATCTGTCGGATCTTGAAAGTGAAAAAGAAAATGACCCGCTTGTAAAGCTTGAAAAATATCTCATACCAGATGTTCTTACACAAGCTGAATGGGAAGAGATGAAAACTGACTGTAGCGGAATAATCAAAAAAACAGCTGATCAGGCATGGTCGAGGGCAGAACCTGATCCGGGGAAAGTTTTAAAATATAAGTTTGCGGAGTATGATGTGAACGGTGAATATGAAAAGCCTGAGATCGGAGGATTGGAACCTGATAATATTCAGCTCTCAGATTATGAACAAAAATCCGAATACGATGGCCAGCGAATCAATTTTGTGGAAGCGATCAGGCAGACACTGGATACTGAGCTGGCAATAAATGATAGACTGGTAGTATTCGGCGAAGATGTTGGTGTAAAAGGAGGAGTACATGCAGCTACACTGGGCCTTCAGGGAAAATATGGTCAGGACCGGGTATTTGATACCAGCCTGTCGGAGGAAGGGATTGTGGGGAGGGCAGTGGGTATGGCGTATGCCGGATTAATGCCGGTAGCTGAAATTCAATTCAGAAAATATGCAGATCCTGCAACAGAACAACTGAAAAATTGCGGTACAGTTCGCTGGAGAACAGTGAATAAATTTGCTGCTCCAATTGTTGTTCGCATGCCCGGAGGGTTTGCCAAATGCGGAGACCCCTGGCATAGTGAATCAAATGAAGTGTTTTTTGCACATCTCACTGGTTGGTATGTTGCCTGCCCATCCAATGCGAAGGATGCGACCGGCCTTTTGCGGACAGCTATGAGAGGGAATAATCCTGTAATATTTTTTGAGCATCGGAATTTACTTGATTCCAAATATGCAAGAAGGCCTTATCCGGGTGATCACCACCTGCTGGAATTCGGAAAAGCAAATGTTATCAGGAAGGGGTCCGAGATAACCATAATTACCTGGGGTGCAATGTGTGAGAGATGTGAATCAGCAGTTGAAGTATCCGGAATTGATGTCGAAATCATTGATCTTCGAACGCTCATACCCTGGGATAAAGAAGCAGTGCTAAATTCAGTAAAAAAAACAAATCGCTGTCTGATCGTACATGAAGATAGTTTAACTGCTGGGTTTGGAGCTGAGATCAGTGCTGCTCTGTCGAGTGAGATCTTTCGTTATCTTGATGCTCCGGTTGAGCGTCTGGCTATACCGGATATTCCTATTCCTTATAATGTCGGGCTTATGAATTCCATTTTACCCGATTCAGAATCAATTTCAAAAAAATTACAGGAAATAATCGAGTTTTAAATCGGCTTATTGAAAATGTTTACAGGCAGTAAAAAGGAAGTTTCTGTCAGTTAAAATGTTATCGTGAAGGTCATTTGTAATGAGGCAGAGTAATATTAGATTAATCTAATGGTCAATTTCGTCACAACTGGGCCCTGTGATACTCTTTATTCATGGGTTTAAAGAAGAACATCGTAGACGTTGATTCACATAAATTAAAATTCCGTATGACAAAGGCATACGAGTGTACTGATACCCATTTGGCATGAAGTTAAGTACAAAGTTGCTGTTAAGTTATCTTGCTGTTGCATTTCTGGTATTACTGGTCGGGGCATCTTCATATCTGTTAAATAGTCAAATTAAGGATAGTTTGATTGGAGACAGCCAGCGATCTATTTCAGAGATACAAAGATTGTCCAATCTTGAATTCAATCTGCAAAACAGTTTGTTGTTTACCAGAAACTATCTGTTTGAATTAAGCAGGGAAGTCGATGCTGATCCTGCTCAGGTTCATTTAAAAAGCAGAAATATGGAATCGACTGCACGTGACCATCTGAACAGGTTTATCGTGAATTTGGATTCAATCAGAACAGATATTCCCGCTTCCTATAAATTGGACACCGAACTTTCCAGCCATTATGGCCAATTAATCCGCTATACCGATTCTCTTGCAACGAGTTTTGACCTCTACAGATCCTTGATATTTGAACTTTTTGAGCTCGAAGATGAGGTGGATTTACAAGAGGAGATGTTCAATACAACCATTGAGCCGTATTTCAGGACAACGCTTCTTGTAATACTGGATCAATTTCGCAGGGCGCAGGAAGAAACTGTAGATTCACAAATGTCAATTTTACGGTCGGAAGCTGAGAGAAATACAAGGATTATCATTATTATAACCCTTGTCGTATTTATTGTGGCGAGTTTGATAGCTTATTTGATCTATCATTCAATTGCAAGGCCATTGAATCATCTCACACTGGCAACTGAAGAGATCGGGTCAGGCAACCTCAGTAAACGTATACAGATTGGCACAAGTGATGAACTGGAACAGTTGGGAGAATCATTCAATAAAATGGCGGAAAACCTAAACAAGAGTATGGTATCCAGGGAGTATGTGAACAATATCATCCAGTCGATGGGAGATATGCTCGTGGTTACCGATCAATCATTTGAGATTAAGCTGATTAACAGGAGTATTACGGAAACTCTGAACTATCAGGATGACGAACTTACCGGAAAAAAAATCTGGTCATTGATCAATGAGAAGGATATCGAACTGATAAAGAGAAACCTTGCCAGTTCGAGAGAAAAGCGCAGCTTTGAAGCAAAATACAAGACCAAAGAAGGTGGAGAAATACCGGTGATTATTTCCTATTCTTTCCTGGAGGGTAATTCAGGTGAAGAGGAAGGGATTGTATTTGTTGCCAGCAATATCACTGCCCAAAAGGAAGCTGAGGAGAAGGTGAGCCGGTCACTGAAAGAAAAAGAAGTATTGCTGGCTGAAATTCACCACAGGGTGAAAAATAATCTCGCAGTTATATCGGGACTTCTTGAAATGCAGGTATGGAATCTGCCGGAAGATGATAAAAGTATCGGCCCGCTGAAGGAAAGCCAGTTAAGAATCCATTCTATAGCATTGGTTCATGAGTTATTATACCAGTCAGAGACTCTCGCAGAAATCAAATTGGATCAGTATATCAATAAGTTGCTTCATGCCATCCAGCAGATGCATAATAACAAGGATCAACTGATTGATGTTGTTACAGAACTCGATCCGGTCCGGTTGACAATTCAAAAAGCTATTCCGGCTTCTCTTTTATTAAATGAGTTGGTGGTTAATTCATATAAACACGCATTCAACGGGCTGGTTGATGGTCAGATTGATGTTATTCTGAATCAAACTAACGGACATGTGGAACTTGTAGTCCAGGATAACGGTGTTGGACTACCTGATGATTTTGACCCGATGAAGCAATCATCACTCGGCATGACACTGATAAAAACCCTGGTACAGCAGATCGAAGCAGACTTCAAGGTTGGTGTCCGTGAGGATATTGCATCCGGTGCACGGTTTTCAGTGGTATTTGAGGAAGGGTAATTGTTACCTCGGAAACAGGCGTATCGGAAATCCTCTGCGCCTGATTACATCCTGGTTCTCCCGGAAAAATTCTTTGATTTCGTTGATACTGACGGCGTTGGTGATCCCATAGTTGATTCTTGGAATCCGTCGAATATACATAGAACCGACGTACTCAAGATCCGGGTCATACTCATCATAAGAGACATATCCGGGCGACAGTAAGTATTCAATATCAGCAGCAGCAGATACCATCATACCAACCCATTCAAGTGCTGTCCGGTCATTTCTTATCGCAAATACAATTCCGCCGCTAAAACCCCTGTTAAAAGAGGCATCTATATTAAATCCCTGTCTTCTCTGCGACTCCGTTTCACTGATTATACCCGAAGTCACCATTCGGTAACCTTTCGGATAGCCAAGCGCATAAACCTGATCAGCCCATACCAGTTGTTCTGAATCCCCGGCCTGAACAGGTAATGGTATGAGGTCGGTCTGGCTGTTCACACCGAGCCGGGTTGAAAGCAATGCAAGATCCCTGAATTCATCACTGACGATAAGTTCAAACGCTCCTACTTCTTCCTCACCGTAGATGTAGTTAAGTATGTTATCCTTGACAGAAACAGCCTCAACCGGCCTGTTTCTCTGATTTTCATATTCCTGCGAATAGTGCCAGATTGTATCCTGGAATGTGACCACATGTGCTGCTGTTAACAATGCAACTCTGTCAACCGATTTTGCTAATACGACAGCCGTTCCGGCAGAGCTATGATTATCCCGGGCAATGTCAACAGCACTGTTTCGAAAGTTGGTGCCTTCAAGTTCAGATCTCAAAGGTGGGTTTTCATAATCAAAAAGGTAGGTGGTATAAAAAACAGTGCTTTGAATTCGCTTAACTGATTGAAAGCTGTCCCTAATTTGCTCAGTAAGATATGATGATTGCGTATGGCTTCTGTACAGACTGTCATCTGTTATCTCAACAAAAGTATGCTCAACCGTACGGCATGAAATCAGCATACTGACAGAAATGATTATCAGAACAACCCCGCTAACAAGAAAGTTGGAATCATGTATTGACATCAGCACTTTTTTTTGGAAGTAGAAATACCAACATACCGGTATTCACTAAAATATCAGATATCATTGACGTCTGAACTCTCATATTACTCATTATTATTCAATTACTTACATATCATAACGCTCATATATGTTAATATGTTATTTTTCAAGCTATAATAAACGTACTGAAATTCAATGTCTCGTACCACAAACACACTGTTGACTATTCTCCTGAGTGGAAATCGCATGCCAGTAAAATTGATTGTCATGACTTTCCCGTTCCCACCAAAATGGTAATCGTTGACGGGGATGGTTTCCAATCTCGTTCATTGTCGAAGCATCATAAAGACGTCCATTGATCATGGTATAGATAACATTTTCCGTATCATAAAGATTCTGAAGCGGATTGCCGTCGATGACAATTAGATCGGCAAGTTTTCCGGTTTCCAGTGATCCAATATGATCACCTGCCCCGATGTAGTTCGCTCCATTGATAGTGGCAGCTTTTAATGCATCGTGATTACTCATCCCACCTTGTCCAAACATCCAGATTTCCCAGTGAGCAGCCAGTCCCTGTAACTGGCCATGTGCACCGATATTTACGGTTACACCCAGGTCATGAAGATCTTTTGCAGAAGCAGCACTGGCAATGTGGCCGATTTCATATTCTGCTTCAGGCACCATGGTACGATGACGGGACCGGGAATCCACTATTCCACGCGGGGTAAAAGTGAGTAATCGTTCTTTTTCCCAGACATTAGTATGCTGGTACCAGTAGTTTTCACCACTCATACTGCCATAATTCACAACAAGAGTTGGTGTATAGCCAGTATTACTTCTGCTCCATAATTGAAGTACATCGTTGTAGAGTGGGTAAATGGGCACGTTGTGTTCGATCCCGGTATGGCCATCCAGGATCATACTCATATTATGCGTAAAAGTAGACCCGCCTTCAGGCACTACATTAACACCGAGCTTTCTGGCTGCTTCAAGAACCTGCTGACGCTGATCCCGGCGAGGCTGGTTATAACTTTTAACAGATGTGGCACCAAATGCTTTTGTTCTTCGGATAGCTGAGCGTGCATCATCAAGATTATCAATCACCGTTTTCTGGACATTTTCAGCGCCATAGAGTATTCGACCGGTAGAAAAAATTCTTGGCCCGGTCATATTTCCTGTTCGCACCATTTCAGATTGTGAGAAAATCATCTCGGTATTGGATGACGGATCATGCGCAGTTGTAACTCCATATGCAAGATTTGCAAAATATTCCCATTGTTGGTTTGGGCTCAATCCCTGCCTGAAATTACCAAGATGAGCATGGGCGTCAACAAATCCGGGCATAATGGTTTTGCCTGCAACATCCTTTAGATAAACATCTTCAGGTATTGATATCTCTTCTGAAGGGCCCAATGAAACGATTCTATTTTCATCGATTATAATTGTCCCATTTTCTATGACTTCATCTCCCCGCATTGTAATGATGTGAGCATTGGTAAAAGCAACTTTGCCGGAGGGTTTATCTGACTCAACTTCAAGGCCGATTCGGATACCGTCATTTTCACCCAAAGGCAGTTCATCTGTCCTGTCCCCGTTGAGGAATTCAAAAGCTTCCGACAGGCCAACTGTAAAGTACTCCTCCCCCAGGGACCAGTGTAGTTTCTCCCCGTCTGCAGACCAATGGAGATTATAACCTGCATCCCTGGCAACATGTGTGACCGGGATTGCTTCGGTTTCTGCACTCAAATTCAGATCTGATCCGGTTTGCGGCATTGGAGCGATATACACTTTATACAATTCGTGAAATGCAACCCATTGGTTATCAGGGCTTGGAGTAAAACCGAGAGCATAATCTGAATGGAAATGAGTTCGTTCATCATGGCCATTCAGGTCGATACTCCGGAAATTTGTACCGTCCTGATAAAAAATCCGGTCTCCCGAATTGTTAAATATGGGAGTATTGCCCTGTCGGCTGATCAGTTTTTTTTCACCTCCACCTTCCGGTATGGTATAAATACCTGGATTTAATGTGTGAGCGTGTCCCTGGTGGTTGTTTCCGGATTCCCGTCTGAATACAATAGTCTGTCCATCC
Organism: Balneolaceae bacterium; assembly: GCA_007134665.1. Lineage (GTDB taxonomy): Bacteria > Bacteroidota > Rhodothermia > Balneolales > Balneolaceae > SKRC01. The sequence goes on along the minus strand of SLKH01000117.1, from coordinate 114 downwards.
GGGGAATAGGACGGTTCACGATAAATCCCTTTTTGAGTGGTAATCTGTTGCGGGCTTGCATTGCGCTGGTCAAGCCTCAGTGTTTTTATAGAACCGAGCTCCTCATCATTCCAG
>SLKH01000277.1 GCA_007134665.1 Balneolaceae bacterium | reverse complement strand
GGTATCCAGGCCAATATTCATGGCCATGCAGAACGGACCGTCACTAATCGCCGCTTGAACAACACCCCGGAATAACTGCCGTGTGCACAGGTAATTCCTGTAAATTGAACCGTTTTCGATCAGGCGCTTGAACGAATCCCCTTTGAAACAGAGCCGTTGCCAGTGTCGAAACAAACCCGAATCACCCAACGCTCCGAGATACGTCACGGCGGTTCGTGCATCCGGGTGTTCAAGCATATCAAGCAAGCCGGATCTAAGATGATCGATATTGATCTTTTCTTGCTCTCTCACGAGAATACCGGGATGTCTCCCAAGTAAGCTTTCGTGCAACGAGAGGAAATCACAAGCTTCAACGCCCGGCTGAGCCAGAGATCCATTTAAAGATGTGTCATACCAGTATTGATTCACCCCGGCCTTTGAAGAAATGGCGATGCCGTCTTCCATCTCTGGAGTAGGCATGACTTGGCAAAGGGTATCATCATCCACGTGAACCGATGGCTCACCGGCAGCCATTAACAGTAACGTATTCCGGGATGCCCCCGTCCGGATATCGCACCGCAAATCCCCAAAAAGAGCAAATTCGGTCACTTCATCAGGTATACCGTATGTTTTTATTAATTCGTCTTCGAGCTTGCGTCGGTAAGTGCTGTCAATCCACAGAATACCTGTGTCATATCTTTTGGATAATTCTGCGATGCCCCGGGAAGGATCTTGCTTAAGCGAGTCTTCATCCGAATCATCCACAATATAAAGCCGGCAATCACGATTATGCATGCTCAAGTTATCCATATAACTCTGCACACAACGGGTCAACAGCTTCCCACGGTTCCGTGTGGGGATTCCCATAAATCGAATCTTTTTGGGGTCTTTAGAGCTCATTTTCAATGCAGATACAGCTTCCGTTATGTCATCCCGAAACTCCTTATCGGATTTTAAGAGCCCCTCTTTGATAAAACCTTCCAATCGTGTTGTTACTGCCTGAACCTCCCGTTCTGATACAGGCAGAGCTTGCCCTTTTGAAGCGAGTTTTATAAACAATGATCTGATCAACCTCTTCACCAGTGACCGGTCTTGCCGTATTTGATGCTGACGGCTTCTTAGATAACTTACAGCATGGTCTTCCAATGTCTTGAATTCTCTGCAGTTCAATAAAATTTGCACAACTACTTCAGGATACAATTGTAAAAAATCTCTTCTTGCACTGTAAGCAGCTATGGCACCATGAGAAAGGTTGTATAATTCGGCATCAAAAAATCTGTATAAAGGTTCTTGATCCTTCATATAATCGATTGGTTATACGTTTATATAATGGTTCTTATAAAATCATTCCAACGAAATTACTTCATCAATTCTTCGACTTGAGTCACTAAATGTTTAGGTCAGTGCAACTCCTTTACCATGTTATTGATAATACGTTCCATCAGACGCATATCCTGGGTGATGATTTCGGCCTGCCCGGTCATGCCGTTGCGGGGAGTAAGCTGTCTGCCATAATTGGTTACCAGTCCGTCCGGAAATTCCACTTTGCCGACAAAAACACTGTCACGAACAGGGATATTCGATACGTAGCTCAGCCGCCCATCGACCGTACCATATTCATGATGTGGATAGCTGTTGAAACGCACCAAAACCGCCTGTCCTTCCTCAATCTTCCCAAACGCATTTTGCGAAATGGTCAGCTCTCCAAAAAAATCACTGTTTTCCGGCTGTACATAGAAGATTTCCTGTCCGGCAGACAGTGACTGGTTCTCCTGCAGGATTCCGGTGTAGATCAACCGGCCGTCAAAAGGGGCTGTGATCAGGTAGTTGGATTTCCAATCGTCGATAGTGCTTTTGAGGGAGTTGATCGCTTGCAGAAAGATCGACTGTTGTTCGGCAATTCTGCGCTCCAGTTCGAGGATCTCCTGTTCTTTCGAGGCCTGGGACACGTAATTGTTGATAATCGACGCCTCGGTTTGCTGCAGTGGCAGTCGGCGTGAGATCATGTTGCTCTCCTCCCGGTCGACTTCTATCGGGGCGACCAGTTCCCGCTCGGCCAGCCGCTTCATCATCCCGTACTCCCGCTCTGAAAGCTCATACTCAGCCTGCTGAATCTCTCTCTGCTCGATCAGCTTTTCAAGAAGCAGGCGTGTATATTCCAGTTCCTGCTGGAGCACATGCCTCTGCTGGACGTAGAAACCTCCATCCAGAAATGATAGAAGTTCCCTGAAGGACTGTTCAAACCCCTGAAATCCTGTCTGTAAAGGCCCCATGTTTATAAAACCTGCCAACTCCACCGAATGAAACTGGTGCAACTGCCCATCAATCAGCCAGGATCGCATCTCATCGATCAGTTCGGAGAGTTCCAGCACGGTGGCATGGTTCGCTGTACTCTCTATCCAACCAAGCACCTGCCCCTGTTGCACTTCGGAATTGTTTTCGGCCGGAAGCCGAACCAGTTTTCCGTTCACCCGGGCTTCCAGGGTCTTTGGCGCATGTATCGCTGTCAGGCGAAGCGGTGCGTCGATTACTTCCGGATACCGGATAAACCAGGATGAGAGCAGAACCAGTATCAGCACGCCAAAAAAGGCCGTAATTCCCCAGCGCACCAGCCCATGCGGCGGGCGACCGATGATCTCCTGCACCTCCTCGCTGCGAACGTCGATCTGGTCGTGTGTATGCCTGCTTTGAGGCTGCACAGGGTGTTGGTCCTCTTTGGGAGGTTGTACTGTCGTTACATTCTGCATATCCCGGTCTGTTCATTCCGGCTGGAGGATAATCAGTTGCCCAATTCCAGCTGATTCTTAACAAGGTTGTAGTAGGCACCCTCCATACTCGCAAGTTCGGAGTGAGTGCCCTGCTCAATGATCTTTCCCTCGGCCAGCACGACGATGTTGTCGGCATTCTTCACCGTACTCAGACGGTGTGCCACAACCACAACCGTGCGGTTACGGAAAAACTCCTGCATGTTCTCCATGATGACCCGTTCGTTGTTGGCATCCAGCGCGTTAGTTGCCTCATCGAAAAACAGAAACTCCGGGTCTTTGTACACAGCCCGTGCGATGAGAATGCGCTGGCGCTGCCCTTGGCTGATCCCGTTTCCTTCCGATCCGATCCTCGTGGTAAAACCGAGTGGAAGCGATTCGATAAACTTATGGATGTTGGCCACCCGCACGGCATGTTCGAGCTTGCCCATATCGGGGGATTCATCACCCACTGCAATGTTACGCGCAATTGAGTCGGAAAAGATGAATCCGGCCTGCATGACCGCCCCGCAGTGGCTGCGCCAGTAGCGATGGCTGATCATGCTCATATTCATCTCGCCGATCCTGATCTCTCCCTTATCGGGATTGTAGAATTTCAACAGAAGCTTTAGTAGTGTTGTCTTACCGCTCCCACTCATGCCTACGAGTGCTGTGATCTTACCCTCTGGTATGTGAAGATTCACATCCCGCAAGACCGGTTCATTACCGGCACCCGGATAGGTGAACCAAAGCTTCTGCAGGTTGAGATCCCGGACCGGTGGGAGCTGGCGAACCGGCATCTTCTCTGCCGGTTCTTCGTCTTGCTGCTGGTGGATTTCGTTAAGACGTTCCAGGCTGATGTGTGCATCCTGGGTGGACTGAACAAAGCCGATAAGCTGCTGAATGGGCCCGTTGAGCTGGCCGATTATATACTGGATGGCAAGCATCGCTCCCAATGTCAACTGCCCGTTAACCACTGCAATTGCCGACAAAAATGTGATACCGATGTTCTTGCCCTCATTGATAAAAAAGGCGCCACCTTCCTGGTATTGGTTCAATGCCAAATTCTTTACCTGATAGTGGAACAAGCGGGCTTGCAAACGTTCCCACTCCCATCGTTTTTGCTTTTCGCATCCGTTTAGCTTGATTTCCTGCATTCCCTGTATGAGCTGGATAACAGTGCTCTGATTGCCCGAAGAAATTCCGAATCGACGGTGATCGAGCTCCTTTCGTTTCTTCAAAAACAGAAAAACCCACACTACATAGAGCGCGCTACAGATCAGAAAAACGGTGAAGATTACCATGTGGTACCAAGCCAACACAATGGAAAAGACTATCAGATTGGCAAATGAAAACAGTGTGCTCAACGTCTGGCCCGTCAGAAAATTTTGGATTCGGCCATGATCCTCCATCCGCTGCATAATATCACCGGTCATCTTCGTATCAAAGTAAGGCATTGGCAGCTTCATCAGCTTGATCAGAAAATCAGAGAGGATGGAGATGTTGATCCGTGTACTCATATGCAGTAATATCCAGGAGCGAATAAACTCCACACCTGTTCGACCGACGAAAAGCATTACCTGGGCCAGTAGTACCAGATAGATAAAGTTCAGATCCCGGGTGTTGATCCCGATATCGACAACCGCCTGGGTCAGGAAAGGAAAAATGAGCTGTAGAATACTGCCAGCAAATAGTCCCAGAGCAAGCTGGAACACTAATTTCTTATAGGGAAGAACATATCGTAGAAGAATCCCAAAATTTAACCCGTCTTTTTTCTCATCTTCCAGCTCATAGAATTTCGGAGAGGGGTAGAGCAACAGAGCAATACCCATGCTCTGCCCGTTATTTTTTGCATTAAGCCCGGCCTGCAAAAATTCCTCCTTTTGGTAGACGACCTTCCCCCGGGCCGGGTCGGCAATATGGATTCTCTTTCCTTTGATGCGATAAACAACCACAAAATGGTACTGTCTCCAGTAAATGATGCAGGGGAGCTGGGCTTCCTTTCTCAGTTGATCCCAGGTCAGTTTGGCCCCGACCGTACGAAAACCGATGTTTTCAGCCGCCTCGCTGATACCCAGCAGCGAGACACCTTCGCGATTAATCCCACTCTTGCGGCGCAGGAACTCCATTGTATAACTTCGCCCGTAGTGGCGTGCCACCATGCGCAAGCAGGTAGGTCCACAATCCATCTGGTCGTATTGGCGATAAGTAGGAAATCTCAGCATAATTATTGTGCTTCTGAAAAGTATTATTTGCCTTCAATACTCAATCAAGATTTAAAAGATAAAAGGGGCAAAACAACATCCATTCATTAATGGTTTAATACAATGTTAAATTTCCAGCATCTTGACCCGATACCGTACAATCTGTTCAACCCCGCTCTCCTCATCGGTCTCATGGGTATAGAGATAACCATTCTTTATCGTTACGATTTTATTACCTTCGGAGTGGCGATATAGTCTTTGACCCGGCCATTGGAATTGCGCCAGCAACTCTCCGTATTGATCCAAAACCCACCACACATATTGCTCCTCATCATCGGTAATCGTGGAAATCCAGAGCCGGTTCTCATCATCCAAAAGCATAATGTTCAGCGCCGGCCAGGTTTCGGGAAAGTCGGCATTCCGGAGATCCCGTTGTATCTGTCGCGGAACACTACCATAAGAATAATGGAGGATATCCTCATTGTTTAATGAACTTTTCGTATAAGGATGGTAAAATGCCCGCAAATACTCTCCGTCAGGAGAGTGCACCTCAATAAAAAAATCTTCCGCCCAAGCCGAAAAGATATGTCCGTCGTCCGATACGGCAATCAAAGAACTTCTTTCTGAGGGAAGAGGCGGTATAACACCAACCATACCACCCCTGACAGTACCCGGATTAAAGTTGACATCGACCTGCTCAAATACTTTATCAGAGATGATTTCCCCTTCCATATCCATCAAAAAGTACCGGATGTATTGTTCCTCTTCCGGGTTGGGGTTTCCAGTTGCTGTTACCATATCCTCCCTGAATATAAATGGCTGCCTGAATCCCATCAGGACTGTACTGTCGTTTCTCACGTAATAGTGTTGAGGAGTCTCCCATGGTGTCGGACGATATCCTTGCAACTCATCAAGATCCCTCCAGCTATCCGGGGACATAACAATACTTTGAAAATGCGTATGTGTTTCCAACGAAAAGATATGGATCATTTGCAAATCCCCATCATACGCAAATAGGTAGTTTCCCTGAATCTTTAACTCTACAGGTGTCATGCTGCGGAATTCTCCCGGGCCTTCCCCGTCACCCCCCATCCTTGCCAGGTAACTCCCGTCAGGTGATAAAACATGAATGGAACGATTGTCATAGATATAGACCCTGTTACTGTCATCAATTGTGAAATGTCGCATAGATCCGAGATAGGTACCGGTATCTTCGCCACCCTGATATCCACCCTCGAAGGCCATGTCCCTTTCAAATCGGATTGAATAAACCGGGTCCGCATCTTGCGGATAGATCGTTAGGTTTTCAAAATCCAAAAGGTATTCGGGAATTTCGTCTTCATTATCGTAACCCCTTTTGTTATTTTGCAATAAACAATCTGAAAATAAAAGAATAAGAACAATGCCAACCCCTATGCGCATGTTGATATGTTTATGCTGGTTGGATATTATTGAGTTTAAGTTTCAATAGAATATAAGAAAGTGATATTTAGAGCGATTGAAGAATATTTAACATCCACCACCCCCTCCACAAAGTGCTGCAACATACATGCCCCCAGGACACCAAATCATTGATTGACACCTCTGTTGGCAGCAATCATGTGATGCTCCTCCACATGTAGTTGAGAGAGTCCCTTCCCACGTGCAATTATCACTTCCAATTGTGCAGCAATAACAATTACAATTATTTGTAGAACCTTGACAGCTTCCGTCTAAACCTGCCACAATCTGTTTCAACTCAGATCGACCAAGTGAATTTCCAATATTCATTAATGATTTAATAATTTTATTTTTCATATATATACCTCTTTTTTATTGTTTAATTAGCCTATTTTATTTTCACTTTTAGACGTAGAGGATGCCGGTTTGTAATCCCTCTATGTTTCAGTTAAAATATGCTGACCAAATTCTCATTCTGTGTTGTTGACTACAAAAGAAATAGGTTCATTGTTTTCAATATCAGAAAATCTCTCAGTTAAGCTAAGCACCAAAGACATCAGATTTCCGAAATAGCTCTTTTAAACCGGAAAATTAAGATGTTTTAGATAGTTTAAGACAACTTGGTCCATCTTATCCAAAATGTTTTTCTACAGTAAGCTTATATTATTTATACAAATTACTTTCTACACTTACCTTAAAAACCTCCTTAAATTGGCCCTTAATTTGGTTTCGAATAGCCTTGGTAGCTAATGCACCAACTAATGATGATGGGAACCTTTGATCTGACTCTTAGAATGAATAGGCCCTGATCTCTGCTTCTTCTGTCACAACGAAAATACGACGACCGGTAAAATCCATGTCGATGTAAGGGGTCAGTTCAACCTCTGAAATCAATTTGTATCTGCGGACAAGCTCCCCTGTGGAGTCAAACTGGTGTATCCACAGTGAATTGTCCGGATGGCCGTACGTGTAGACAGCCAAATATAAGGCGCCTTCAGGGCTGTGTATCCCTGAAGTATACTTTCTCAGCGGACCTATGGCATCGGTAATGCGAAAGATCTGGTCCATTGTTTCATAGAACATGTTTTCGATGGCTGTAACCTCCGGGGTGCCGGTAATTTCCGTTTCCCATAGCTTTTGTCCCGTCGAATTATATTTCGCAATCATGGGGATAGCGCTGAAGACAAGAAAGTATTCTTCCGGATTTTCCTTATCGCTAACCGGAAAACTGTTGGGTTTAAACAAGGCGGGGACTTCGCGACTCGAAACAGCAGCTCTGTATTCATCAAAATCTACCTCAAATGAACTGCCTTCCGGTACCTCCCCAATATCTGAAATCGTATTCCTTTTCCAATCTGTCAATTCATAGATCGTTCCACCGGTTTGGACACGTGGCAGTAACACATTCCCATCTCCGGTGACATGAGGTTGAAGATCGATGTTGCCCCTGTAAGCACTTCCAAGGAAAGATTGATTCTCCGAAGGCAGGGGAGGCAGAGGTGGGAGCGGCGGAAGGATACGCGCCGGCATATCGACATCCCTGGTGGAGATCAATTCAAAATTTCTGTCGTATTTGTGGATAAAACGTTGAACGATATCGACAATAAAGAGATGATGTTCTGTCAGAAACATGTTATTCACACTCATAAACTCCCCGGGTCCACGCCCCATCCGTCCAAATTCGTTTATCACGCTGCCACTGTTGCTGTCTAACTTCAATACCTTACCGATACCGCCATCGTAAACGAAGAGATTGGAAACACGGTCATACTTGATTACAGAAGGATTGGCCAATATGTTATCCTCATAGGCAACAATGGTTTCGAACTGTTCAAGTTCCGCGACTTCCACATCAGTGGCAGAATAAGACGGCGTTTCAGAGCGGCAACTCATCAACATGTAAAACAGGAGAAAAAAAAGCAGTATATGAGTTACTGTGGAGAAAGAATATTTTATAAACATCATATACTATTTAAAAGAAATAATGTGTAAAAGAGAAATCACTCTTCTTGCATTTATGTGTTTGTAAATATTTTTTTAACACATTCACTTGTCAAAAAACAATGTGTTTATGCATTGCTCACGGTTTTATTAAAAACTAAAGTGTGAAAACAGAAGACAATATGTATATTTTAAATACATATTGTCTCCAATAAATCACGAAGCTAACAAGTACACGTACACGATTTACCAAAAGTTGGTCCATGTTGACCATCTGTACAGTCACAGTCCGATCCTGAGCAATAATCAACGCATGAGCTGCAAATATCAGGGTATTGAACATAACAACATTGACCACAACTACCACTTCCACTTCCTCCCGCCATAACCAGTTTCATTTCCACACGACTAAGTGTTCTTCCTATGTTCATTAAGATACGTTTCATCTTTATTCTCGCTGTATATTGTAAGTTTAACCTGTTCTGTTCTAACATTCATCAGAACGGGTACAGGTATCTTTCAAACCCTTTTTGATTCAACAGAAAATATGCTGACCAAGCACTCATTCAATGTAGTTGATTACAGTAAAACTACGTTCATTTTTTTCAATAAGGGAAAAACTCTCGGCCAATCCAGGAACCAAATCCGTCAGATCTCCAATGGAATAGAAACCTGGCAATTCATACCCATTGATAAAATATGTTGGGGTCTTGTTTATTTTTTGCCGTTCCATCCATTCTGAATGCTTCGATTCGAGCTCTTCAACAGCCTGATCGTCAAGTTTATCCTCTATGGGATACTTTTTCTTAAATCCAATGATATTCATAATTTCATACCAATCCTTTATCAGATCATTAGTTCGAGCAGACACTTTATTTTCTCCTTGAATATTGTAAAACCACCAGGCAAGAAGATATCTGCTTGCAGCAGGTCGTTGACCATTTCCCCTGCCAATGGTTAATAGACGGAAAGTAATGCACACTTTTTCAGGGTATATGGCGACAAGCTGGCTGATCTTTCCAAAGCCAACCTTGCAGGGGTGACAGAACAGGTTAGCTGCCATTGTTATTTGGATGGGAGCCTCTACGTTACCCACTCGAATTTCATGTTTAAAAGGTGTGATGTCCGCCCGCCTGGATTGTTGCAACTGATGCAGGAAAACTTCCGGCGAATTTTTGATTCGATTCGCATTCACTTCCGCCTGACGGGAACGGTTGGCTTTCTCCAATTCGGTTTTCACCAGCAAAACCGATGCCCCCGTTGCCAAAAACAGAGCCCCAAAAAGCAACAGTAACAGAGCATCGACTTTGCCCGGCTGGATCAACCCCTGTGAAGACATATATCCGAACAGTACGAGCTGGATAATCAGAACTCCATCCACAACCAGACAGAGCCTGCACCAGGTTTTTGCCTTCACGCCTTGATACCAGATGGAATAAATAACGACCGGAAGGGCGAGCAGACTCATCGCGGCTAGTGCCAATAAGACTGTAGCCGCACTTTCAAGTAGAGGGATCAAAAAACCGAGTATCACAAGCTGGAAGGCAAAGTAGATTATCACGGCATCCGAAAACGTGATTCGGCCAAATAGCCGGGCATCCTCGGATTTCAGGATTCTGTCGCAGTTGGCTCTTGTGCCGGTATTACAAAATGCTTCCACTGCCCGATAGCTGATACCCAATTCCTTTGCAAGTAGGAGATAACCGGTTACAGTTCCGCCAAGGGCGCTAATAAGCAGACTGGCATACAACCACGACAATACCTGCATAGAGGGCAGGAACAGCAAAACTGTGACAGCGCCCAGAAATACTCCCAACGTAACCTTCAGAAACTTTTCCTCCGAGAGATGCTTGTGATTCTCTTTGTCAACTATAGCACCGGTCGACTCTGCCCGGAGTAATACCCCATTCCAATGCTTAAAATCAGACTCTCTAGCTTTTAAATCCTCCTGATCTTTGACAAACGCCAGCTCACCGCCATGTTTGTCGAAATGGAGCATGTATGGAAAAGGTATGTGCTCTAAGTCCTCTTGTTTCACCCTGACAGCCACATGTGGAATACCTAACCGTTCCAATGTATCCGCAACACTAAGCAGAGAAGGATTGTTTGGGTGGGAAGCTATCAGTTTTTCGATATATCCCTTTGAAACGGGAATATTCAAAAGCTTCAGGTATTTCAAGACGGCTTGTTCCATCACAAGAAAAAAAATTTTGTAAAAAATTTATCTCATTTATACAAAATCTTTTTTATTCCTGCCTTAAAAACCTCCTTAAATTTATCCTTAATTTGGTTTCGGTTTTTATATTTCTTTCCCACCATTGAGTTGGGCTAATTCCTTTCCTGTTCTTAAACGTGTTGCAAAACGAAGAGAGCGAAGTGAAGCCCACAGCGAGTGCGATTTCTGTTCCCGATGCCTCCGTCTCTATTAATAAGAGCTTGCCCGCCTCAATCCGGTGATGGATCAGGTATTTCCGGGGATAGAAACCCAGTTCATGTTTAAACCAGACCGGAAAGCTTTTTCCGTGAATGTGACGCTTCTCTTTCAGCCAGCTTATCGTCACTTTCTCAAGGTCACAACAGAAATACGACGACAGTAAAAATCCTCGTCGGTGTAATGTGGGCAGCTCAACCTCTGATATCAAAAGAACTTCTCTAACGTGTAAGTGTTCATCTATTTTTCTTCCATCTCGATCCGGTAACGCACGATCGAGGCTACGCCCATTTCGTCAGTCCCGCGGGTATAGAGATAGCCGTCTCTGATCGTCTGGATCTTCTCAACTTCTTCACTTTGATAAAACGGACGTAACCGGTTTCCAGGCCACTGGAATTGCGCCAGCAACTCCCCGTACTGATCCAGCACCTTCCACTCATATTGCTCGTCATCATCGGTAATGGTTGCAATCCAGAGCTGGTTTTCATCATCAATCAACATCTCTTCAAGGACCGGCCAACGTTCCGGAAACTCTGCATCCCGCAAAATCCGTGCATTATCTTCCCCAATACGACTCATCACATCCCTGCGATTCACCACACCTGAATCGTATGGGTAGTAAATTGCACGCTCATATCCACTGTCCGGATTGTACTTCTTTACCAAAAATTCATCCGAGTAAGCTGCATAGATACGCCCCTCATCCGACGCAGCTATGAGAGGTTTTCTGCCAAATGGCAATCGTAATACATAGCTACCCCCATCAATCATTGTTGTATACATATCACTATCTCTTTGCTCCAGTATCCTGTCGGAGATAATTCTCCCTTCGTGATCCAACAGATAATACCGAAGATAACGCTCTTCCGGTGTGTACATCTTGGAAAACCCGGTCAGAATCGACTCATCACCCAGGAAAAAGAACCGGCTCGGTGTGGATGAGAATCCGGCTGAATCCTCGATATGCCTCCAGTTTTCAGGCGTCAGCTCCACCGTATAAGAATACGCTGATGTCGCCGCTGATCCGGAATCTGCAAAAAGGTCGGAAAGCGAATAAACCACTATCCGCTGCAGTCTGGAATCGTGGACAAACAGCTGGCCTGACTGGATTTTCATGCCGGATATATTCTGGAATTCTCCGGGCCCGCTTCCTTCCCTGCCAATCGAAGTTAAAAAATTCCCATCCGGATGGAATACGTGGATGGTACGTTCAGATCCATCTGCGATAAAAACACGCCCTGACCCATCCACCGCCAGACTGCCCACTCTACCAAAAATGACTTCTTCCGTATCACCAAAACCGGCTTCCCGCTCGAAATTAATTGAATACACCGGCTTGACATCGGCCGGATAAACGGTGAGGTTCTCAACCTCCCGGAGATGTTCGGGAATCTCAATCTCTTCAGCCAATGAGCAGCCCGAAGCAAAAATAGCTGACAACAGAACGAAAGTGACTGACTTATACATATACTCTTGCTTTTAAAAAAATTGTCGAAGGTGTAAAGACAGAATAACCCCTCCGACAAAGAATATCATTTTTATTTGTAATAAAAATATAAAAGAGCCATTATTTTAACTAAATATAAAGATTAAAACTTAAAATTAGCAGTGACAACCACAGTCTATAGAAGTAGCATTGCTAAATTGTGCTTGGCAACATTGTATATTATCACACCAGTCCATTGTACAACATACGTGCCCTAAAGCTCCCCCACTACTATCATAACAATTACATTGTGCAAAAGGTGGAGAACAGTGCCCCCCGGCTTTTATTTGTCTCATCTCAGCCCGGCTAAGTACACTTGCAATATTTGTTAAATAATTCTTAATTGTTTCCATCTATCTAGTTCGTTAACGTTTTAATCACAACCTGTTTTTTGTCTGCCCACCCGGCGGACGGGGTACAGGTTTTTCACCCTTGTTTGATCATGCACCATGCCCGATCGAACACTCAATTCCACGTTTAGCATCTTATTTGAACTACTTTCTTTGTGGCGCTCTCAAACAAACCAGAATGCTCAAATGCTTCAGGTATTTCACTACAAGTTGTTCCGTAACAACAAAAAAGAATTTGCAGGATGCTTATTCTATTAATTCAATTTAATTTCTACGCGCGCCTTAAAAACCTCCTTAAATTTATCCTTAATTTGGTTTCGGTTTTTATATTTCTTTCCCGCCATTGAGTTGGGCTAATTCCTTCCCTGTTCTTAAACGTGTTGCAAAACGAAGAGAGCGAAGAGAAGCCCACAGCGAGTGCAATTTCTGTTACCGATGCCTCCGCCTCTTTTAATAAGAGCTTGCCCGCCTCAATCCGGTGATGGATCAGGTATTCCCGGGGATAGAAAACCAGTGCACGTTTAAACCAGACCGGAAAGCTTTTCCTATGAATGTGGTGCTTCTCTTTCAGCCGGCTTATCGTCACTTGCTCCTCAAATAAATGCTCATGCATATCTGCTGCCACTTGCTGCACTTCGTCCCGCCATGCCGGATCGATTGCTGGAAGCTTTTCTTTATACACTTTCAGAAAACGCTGAACCTGTTTGTCTTCATTTATCATATAACCCTCTCCCATTTTTTGCTGGTCAGACGTAGTATGTATGATTTGTGATTGACCGGTGTCGGCTTGAACTGATCCTTCACGTTTTTGGAGTCCATTTAAAAATGTTTTCTAAACAGTCTCGAAAACCTCTTTGAGTTTTCATACCCCATCGATCTCGCCCACTCGCTTACCCGGTCAATCTCTCTGAGGCGTGGCTCTAAGAAATCAATCGCCCCTTTAATAGGCAGATCTCTGTTTCCATCCATGACCCCTCCTCTTGTTCAATATTTTTAATAACTTGTTAGCAAGAGTAATACCCCCCCCATTTTGTCAAAATGGTTTTACAATGATTAGGGGATTTTAATGATTAATGGCAGGGGGTTGGAGTGAGTGAGAAGGGAAAAGGCAAAAGTGAAAACACAAAACGCAAAAGGG
>SLKH01000285.1 GCA_007134665.1 Balneolaceae bacterium | reverse complement strand
TTATCAAACTTGAGTTATTTATCATGACATACGCTGTGATAATGGCCGGTGGATCCGGTACAAGATTCTGGCCAAAAAGTACCCGCTCAAACCCGAAACAGTTTCTGAAACTATTCGGTGATCGTACGATGATTCAGTCAACCGTCGACCGGCTTAACGGATTTATTCCTGAAAACCGGTGCATGGTTGTGACTAACGACCGTTATGTAAATATTGTCAAAGAGCAGCTCCCGGAGATTCCCGATTCATTTATAATCGGTGAACCAGTAGCAAGAAATACAGCTCCCTGTGTAGCGTCAGCAGCACAGCTACTTTATAAAATTGATCCGGAAGCCGTGATGGTCGTTTTGCCGGCAGATCATCAGATTGCAGATGAAGCTCAGTTTCGGTCAGTATTAGATGCAGCTGTTAATACTGCGTATCAGGAAAATACACTGATAACAATCGGGATTACACCCAACCGGCCGGAAACCGGGTACGGTTATATTCATTTTGATTCGGACCTTAAAAAAAATGCTGGTGAGCACCCGGTTCATCAAGTGAAAAATTTTACCGAGAAACCGGACCTTGAAACAGCCAGAAAGTTTTTGTTATCCGGGAATTACCTTTGGAACAGTGGAATGTTTATCTGGAAAGCATCGGTGATATTGGAAGCTTTTAAAGAATATCAGGGAGAGATCTATCGTGAACTTGATCGCTTAAAAGGTGAAAAAGTTGGAAAAGAGCAAATTGATGAATTTTATCATGCATGTCCTTCAATATCTGTTGATTATGGGATTATGGAAAATGCTGATAATGTCCGGGTTTTGCCCGGTGATTTTGGCTGGAACGATGTAGGAAGCTGGACGGCAGTACACGAATTATCGGCAAACGATGATAACGATAATGCGATTTCAGCTTCGGTAAGTTCAATTCACGATTCATACGGAAATTTGGTGCATAGTGAAAGCGGAAAAATCATCGCTCTCGTCGGGGCAGAACACCTTGCAGTTGTAGAGACTGAAAGTGCGATTTTGGTTTGTGATCTGCGCAAATCTCAGGATGTAAAAAAAGTAGTTGAACATTTGAAAAGTGACCCGGGCCTGAAAAGGTTCTTGTGATTTTCAGATATCGATGATCATTTGATCATAAGCAAGCTGTACTTGGTCAGGCAGTTTTTCATTCGTTTCCTGGTGGTTAACATAAGCATTCATGTGAATAAGATAGGTCTGTTCAACCTCCAGTTCATCAGCTAATTCAACTGCTTCGGGTATCGTCAGATGCGTCGGGTGCTCGGGTGCCCATCGTAATCCACTAATAACCATTACTTTTGTTCCCCTGACGAGTTCTTTCGTTGCTTCCGGAATTGATTTGGTGTCGGTCATATATGCCAGGTTATTAATCTTGAATCCCAGGATATCAATTTTTCCATGGTGGATTTGAAGCGGGGTGATAGAAAGGCCTTTAAAGCTGAAAGGTTCAGTAACTATTTTTAAGTCTATACTGGCTGAACCCGGGTATTTATTTTCACCAAACATATATTCAAATCTTCTTTGAATGGATTCAGCAGTTCGTTTTGAAGTGTATAGAGGGATCGATGCTTTTTGAGCATAATTGTATGCTCTCAGGTCATCAAGGCCAGCTATGTGATCCATGTGTTCATGAGTGATAAGCACCAGGTCGAGTTTGGTGATACCGGCACGAATTGTCTGAAGCCGGAATTCCGGGCTTGTATCGATCAAAATTGAAGCTTCTTTCTCCTGGATCCAGGCAGAACACCGGAATCGTTCGTTCCGCGGGTCGCCATCAAGCATCTCGGAACCGAATCCTCCGGCAACGGGAACACCCATGGATGTACCGGTTCCAAGAAAAGTGAGCTTCATATTAATTAGCTGTCTTTAAAATTATTATCGGTTGTCAATTCCAATCTGTCCCAGATCTCGATGAGCTCCCTTCTGACAGCCGGTTTGATGTATGTTTGCTCGGTATCCAGATTTTTTAAAACTCTTGCCAGGATTCCAATCTGAGAATCAACAGGCCTGTTTTTATTTACTACAATCAATTTATCGCCTTCCATTACGCATGAGTCGCCCCGAAAAACACCCCGTTCTTTACGGATGCGGTATCCTGCCTGTTCACAAAGCGCTTCAAGTTCTAAAATGAGTTTATCTTTGTTCATGGCAACTTAAAATGTGATACCGGCACTTATTGTATGGCCGTTGAAATCATAGTTAAATATTTCATTATCAATATTGTAACTTTTCAACCGAAAGTCATATCCGAATATCAGCCCTGTATTACCAAAAACGTCATCAATAATCAATCTGGCTTTTCCATCAACAGAAAAAACGGTGCCGCCAAAAAATGCTCCCTGTGAATTACTGAAACCGTACGCAGGAACAGCCCGGATTACCGATCGGATTGATTGGGTAATTCTGTTTCTGATGCCTAAACCGGCGCCCACCTGGAAAGAGCTTTGCTGAAACTGTCTTGAAGCCGTATTTGATTGTACTCTTTTCAAATCGGTATTTATTTGAAGGGGAAGCTGAATCCAAAAATTATCAGATCGGTGCAATATAAAATCATTGTATAGCACAGCACCTATATTAACGATTGTTTGATCATCCATTCCCGTTAAGCCGCCACCAAGGCCAAGGTAGAAATCGATTCCGGGGTTTTCAAAGATGAGAGTCAGGATACCGTCATTGAAATCGAATCTGTCCAAACCAGCTTCAGCGGGATCACCGGTATATGAAAAATCAGCAATTTCCCAACCGATCGATAGCGAGGAGTATGTAAAAAGTGCTCTTTCCTGTGGAGTTCGGTCTTCAACTGAAAACATTTGTCCATGAACAGAATCATGGAAGAAAAAAAGTGTAATTAATAAAAGAAATAGTGAAGAGTTTCGTTTTAATTTTTCTTTAGTCATTGGAACGTTTTTAGCGATGGTATCGGTTTTAGATGGCGTCTTTCAAGATATGAAATAGAATATGAAAACGATTATTGCAGTCTTATCAATTTTTGCAATGGTAACGTTCGAAAATGGTGAATCTGTCTATGAATTCAAATTGAATTCGATTAGTGGCGAGCAAGTTGCTATGTCGGAGTATGAGGGCAGTGTTTTACTGATTGTCAATACGGCATCGGAATGTGGCTTTACAACTCAATATGAAGGGCTTCAGAATATCTATGATCGATATAAAGAGAGTCAATTCTATGTTCTCGGATTTCCGGCAAATAACTTTGGAGGTCAGGAGCCTGGAACGAATGAGGAAATACAAGAGTTTTGTAAAGTAAATTTTGGAGTGAATTTCCCATTATTTTCAAAATTATCCGTACGAGGAGATGATATTCATCCGTTATTTGACTACCTGACGAATCTGGATAATGCTGATTTCACAGGAGAGATTGGATGGAATTTTGAAAAATTTCTGATTGATCGGAACGGAAATTTGCTAAGAAGGTTTAAAAGTAATGTACATCCGGAAAGTAATGACTTAACACGCGCTATTGAGCAGGCTCTTTAATGATAAAGATTTTTCCCTAACATACATCCCATCACCATCCCGATAGAGGGCTGCAGTTGAAACCTGCAGCCCTTCTTTTTCCCTTATCCCTGCCCAAATGTATATATAGAATTTCAAATAAAAAATATTGACAATAGCAGCAGATAGTCTTTATATTTCTGTTCT
>SLKH01000057.1 GCA_007134665.1 Balneolaceae bacterium | reverse complement strand
TTTAAGTGATTTTATTCAGGCAAGATCATAGATTACTATGGAAATTTATATCCTAATTTAAAATACCTGATTGACGACCTATGAAAAAATCCAGAAGAGATTTCCTTCGAGACTCAGGAACAATAATGGCAGGCCTCGGTGCAGCGTCCATAATTCCCTCTAAATCCTTTTCCATCCTCTCCTCCCGTTCCCCGAATGAAAAGATTGTTGTTGGTTTGATCGGCTGTAAGGGAATGGGCTGGAGCAACCTGAATCAAATGCTCCGGGTCGATAATGTTGAATGTGCAGCTTTATGTGATATTGACAACAATGTACTTGAAGAACGTTCCGCTGAAATTGAAGAGATTACGGGCAATCGGGTATTGCAGTATTCCGATTATCGGGAGATGCTGGATAACCGTGATATCGATGCAGTCCTGATCAGTACACCCGACCACTGGCACTGTCTGCAAACCGTTCATGCCTGCGAAGCCGGGAAAGACATATACGTTGAAAAACCGGTGGCCAAAGATACCGCAGAATGTGATGTAATGACGGAAGCAGCCCGATATTATAACCGGGTGGTCCAGGTTGGCCAGTGGCAGCGAAGCGGCCGGCACTGGACGGATGCCATCAACTACCTGCAAACCGGTGCACTTGGCAATATCAGGGTCACCAAGTCCTGGGCATACCAGGGGTGGATGAGCTCGATTCCTGTTCAACCAGACGGCCCTGTCCCCGCAGGTGTGGATTATGATATGTGGCTTGGCCCTGCTCCTGAACGCCCTTTCAATCCAAACCGTTTTCACTTTAATTTCCGATGGTATTGGGATTATGCCGGCGGCCTTATGACGGACTGGGGCGTACATCTTGTTGATATTATTCTTTGGGGAATGGATGTTGCGGCTCCCAATACAGTAATGTCTACCGGCGGCAAATATGGCTACCCCGATGATGCCATGGAAACGCCGGATACCCAGCAGGCAATCTATGAATTTGATGGTTTTTCTATGATCTGGGAACACGCAGCCGGAATCGACGGCGGCCCCTATGGCAGAAATCATGGTGTTGCATTTATTGGCAATAACGGAACTCTTGTGATAGACCGGGGCGGCTGGGAAGTCATTTCTGAAACTGAACCGGATGGAGAAGGCGGTCAAAGAGAGTTGATCACAGGCGTTGAAACAACTCAAAGCGGCGGACAGGACTTGTACCTGCATATGGAGAACTTCGCCGAATGTATCAAATCGAGGGAAAAACCGAATTGTGATATTGAGACTGCAAGCAACACCGCTATTGTCTGCAACCTGGGTAATATTGCATACAGAACCGGGGAACGACTTGAATGGAATCATTCAAACAGAAGAATTACCAATGTTGAAACTGCAAACCGCTATTTGAAGACTGAATATCGGGCTCCATGGGAGTTTCCGGTCGTTTAGGTTCTAAAACAATTATTTCAGGTTCATGCAAAGCAGGAAAAATTTCCTCAAATATTCTGCAGGTATTGCAGCAGCTTCAGCAGGATTACCACTGCTGAAGCTGGAAAAACTTCATCATATCATTGAAGATATTCAGCATGTTCAGGGGCCTTCAGCTGAGTTAGCACGAAATGAAGATTACTGGCATTATATCCAGCAGGCATTTACGGTTGACCGCAGCATGATCAACCTGAATAATGGCGGTGTCAGCCCCTCGCCTGCCGTTGTTCAGGATGCCATGAAACGTCATCTTGATTATTCAAATAAAGCTCCGACATATACCATGTGGAGGATTTTAGACTCTCAAAAAGAGGGGGTCAGACAGCGGCTCGCGGCCATGTTTGGCGTAGATACAGAAGAGATAGCAATCGTTCGTAATGCATCGGAAGGACTTCAGATCTGTCAGCAGGGTTTTGATCTGCAGCCGGGTGATGAAGTACTCACTACAACCCAGGATTATCCTAGAATGATTACCACGTTCAGGCAGAGAGAAAGACGTGATGGTATCAGGTTGCGCCAGTTTCCGATTCCCATTCCCGCTGAGGATGACGACGAGGTCGTCAGGCTGTTTGAATCAAATATCACGGAAGATACCCGGTTAATCCTGATGTGCCATATGATCAATATTACCGGTCAGATACTGCCGGTTAAAAAAGTAGTGGAGATGGCTCGCGGTTATGACATCCCGGTGATCGTAGACGGAGCCCATACTTTCGCTCATTTTGATTTTAACCACTCCCACCTGGGCTGTGATTACTATGCTACCAGCCTACACAAATGGCTTTTTGCCCCTCACGGAACCGGATTGCTGTATGTCAATAAGGATAACATTGATTCACTCTGGCCGCTGATGGCTGCTCCGGAAACACTGGAAAGTGACATTCGCAAGTTTGAAGAGTTTGGAACGCATCCGGCAGCAAATTTTATCGCGATCGCCGAGGCTCTTACGTTCCATGAAGCCATTGGGGCAGATCGTAAAGCAGCCCGAATGAAATATTTAAGTGACTACTGGATTGACCGGGTGACACAGTCAGATCGAGTTCGGTTACATACCAGCCGCAATTCGAAATTTGCGTGCGGCATTGCAACCTTTCAAATTGAAGGATTGAACAGTATGGAGCTTGCTGGCAGGTTATGGAATGATCACAAAATCATCGTTACTCCGATTATGCATGATGAATTTGAAGGCATTCGCATCACTCCCAATGTCTACACAACTCTTCATGAACTCGACCGGTTTACATCGGCAATAAAAAATTATATCGCTGAATAAGTCCGGCACTCAACTTCATAAAATGATTACAAACCCAAAATCATGATCATAAATGACATGAAAATTCAATACAGTATAATTTTTATCCCTTTCTTTTTACTCATCACATTCGGATGTAATCATACGATTAATGAACGCCAGGTGATAACCACCGACAGAGCTCCTGAAGCCATTGGCCCCTACAGCCAGGGTATTCTTGCAGGTAATACCTTATATGCTGCCGGCCAGATTGGCCTTAACCCCTTATCAGGCGAAATGGCCGGTGACGATCTGGAATCTCAAACGATCCAAACACTTGAAAACCTGAAAGCGGTCGTGGAGGCCGCCGGAATGTCGATGGAACAGGTCGTCGAAGCCCAGGTTTTCCTGGCCGATATCAATGACTTTACCCATTTCAATGAACTTTATTCAGAATATTTCTTAGAAAACCCGCCAGCACGTGCTGTCATTGAAGCCTCTGCCCTTCCCCGCAATGCACTTGTGGAAATAAAGCTGACGGCTGTGAATACAGGCAGGTGAAGGTGGGAGAGCTGAGGATTCCAGACGGGGGACGGAGGACATGTATACGGAATAAGGGCTCGATGTGGAATTACAGAACACCCCTCACGTTGAAACGCTGAACGCGACACAACGGTCTCCCCTCGGAGGGGAGATGAATGGATTGCGTTCAGCATTCCATTCTGAGGGGTGTTCCGTGGCAACGCCCATACCCAAAAATTCAACATTCCATTCTGAAGACATTCTCTGAAGTCAGTTCATTTGTTGAATCAGGCATCTACCAACGGCCTGAATGAGCTGAATTAACAGAATATGCTTCCAGTCTCTACGGATTCCCAAAATTCCGATGGTACTCAAGTAAATTACGATGTATGACATGATGTAAGCGGGTACCCGGCACTTTCTCAGACCCGACGACCATTGTTTCCATATTGCCCTGCAGCCATCCTAAAAACATATCCTGATTTGC
>SLKH01000101.1 GCA_007134665.1 Balneolaceae bacterium | reverse complement strand
CCGTCACTGATCTTATAATGAATCATTCTGAAATTAGTAGGCAGAATGCATTTTTCATTGTGTGTTACAAATATATGGCTTGGTGATTGCACTTCATTTGTAAGGAATTTTCTTACACGATTCATTCCACTAATCTTACCAATTCATAGGGAATTAGAATACATGCACAATCTTATTAATGGATATTTTAACCGGAGGTAAGTAAAAGTAAAAGAGGCCTTTATGAATGATGCTAAAGTTTTTAAGAGTATATATGCGATTGTTCTACTGATTTTTACTGTACTTTTAACTGTTTCGTGCTCAAGGGCTTATGATCCATTAATCGAAAGAGGAGCCGAATATGAGTTCAGGCAAGGGTATCCGGAAGTCAGAATGACTGCATTCGGTTTGCTGGATGACCTTGGTAATGGGAGGATTCATATTACTGCAGATATAACCAGCAATTCTCTCATTTTCAGACAAATAAACGGCCAGCGTTTTGCTAATGTCCAGATTGAGATTATGATTAACGGCATTGAAGGTACACGTTATTCCTATGTCTATACGACATCTAAAACAATCGAAAGTGAACCAGGTATATTTGAAGAGGTACTATTTCGAAGGGAGATGTCGGTTCCTCCGGGTAATTTTGACATTATGTTAACTGTTGTCGATGAATCCTCCGGAAGACGCACCAGCCGGACATCGAGAGCGTATATTCCTGACCCGGAGGAAAAAGGTGTCCACGTAAGTGCAGTTCAATTACTGGGGATACATCCGGATCGAAAATGGGAAGGATATGTGCCAGTTACTGCCTACCACGTTTCTTCAGCTAAAGACAGCCTGTGGTTTGTCGTCCAGGTTACAAATAACCGGCCGGACCCCATTACAATCCGGTCGCAGATTATCCGGTTTGAAGCCGATACGACTGCAGCAAGGCCGATGAGTTTCCCCAACTACTCATCTTCAAGTTTACAATACAGGGGAATTGACTACAGAAGTGAAAAAATTTTGAATCAAACCAGAAGAGTACTTGAAGATACCGGAAGTGTTATCATCGAGTTTCGTAAAGAGATGCCCGACAGAGGTAATTACCGGTTTGAAGTAAGTGTTGAGGGAGCCAGGCTGAACAACGAACTCTACAGAGCACGTGACTTTAGTGTAAAAAGTGAAAACTTTCCCCACATAAGAAATCCCAGGGAACTTGCCGAACCCCTGGCTTACCTGATGAACGCTCGAGAGTATCGTGAGTTAATGGCAATCGAGGATCCGGATTCGATAAAAAAAGCTGTTGACTATTTCTGGCTCTCAAATGTCAGCAGTATTAACACGGCCCGGCATGTGATCTCTCTCTATTATGACCGAGTGGAACAAGCCAACAAACAGTTTACTAACTTCAAGGAAGGCTGGAAAACCGACCAGGGTTTGATTTATATATTGTTCGGGCCACCATGGTATGTAAGAACCCGACTGAATACGATGCAGTGGTCCTATACCTACGACTTATCAAGTACACGCGGTAACTATTTTTTTGAACGCCCAAGAGCACCCAGTGAACATTTTCCCTTCAACAATTACCTTTTACAACGCAGTCAAGACTATTTCACAATTCAATACCAGCAAATTCAACGCTGGAAAACTGGATTCATATTACAAGCAATTATGTAGTAATCAGAAATATTTCTACATCCGAGAAGAAGAAATACTTGTTAAGTGAATCTACGGAGCAAACATTTCTTGCAATACACTGAGTACTTTCTCTTCGGCTGAACTGCTGATTGAGCCACAATCATGTGGTGGCAGAGGACGGGAGATGTGGAAAAAAATAATGGAATGAGACATTCAATATAATGGCTGTAACTATTATGGAATCAAGGACTAACAAATGGAGGAGCCTGTTTATATATAATATTAACTTATGTAAACATATTTTTATAGATTCTTTTTCCAATACTGAACTTTTTTAATACTTTTTTGAATGGCAAATTTTAATATCGATGCAAAGAAGGATGTAACCTATGATGCGATCGTCATCGGTTCCGGAATCAGTGGTGGATGGGCGGCAAAAGAACTCTGCGAAAACGGCCTGAAAACACTTGTTTTGGAGAGAGGCAGGATTGTAAATCATGTTACTGACTACCCTACCATGAGTGATGATCCCTGGGATCAGGAATTACGAGGGTCAATCACGCCAGAAGACAGAGAAATTCATTACAAGGGCATTCGGTCCGGATTTATCAGTGAGAACAACAAGCATTTTTATGCCAATGACCTGGAAAATCCCTATACAGAAGTGAAGCCGTTTTTATGGATCAGGGCACACCAAATGGGCGGACGCTCCCTGTTATGGGGCAGGCAATGTTATCGCTGGTCAGATCTTGATTTTGAAGCAAATGCAAAAGATGGTTATGGTGTCGACTGGCCGATACGCTACAGAGATATAGAGCCCTGGTATACCTATGTGGAAAAATTTGCCGGGATAAGCGGTGAACCGCTCGGACTGCCTCAGTTGCCAGACAGCCACTTTTTGCCACCCATGGAGTTGAATTGCCTGGAAAAACAGGTCAAAGACAGAATTGAAAGTGACTTTCCCGGAAGAAACATGATTATCGGCCGGGTAGCACACCTTACCGAACCATTGAATGGAAGAGGCCAATGTCAATTTAGAAACCGCTGTGACCGGGGTTGTCCATATGGTGCCTATTTTAGCAGTAACGCAGTAACGCTGCCAGCAGCTAATGCCACCGGCAATATGACAATCAGGCCGTATTCGATCGTACAATCCATTATCTATGATGATCAGGAAGGGAAAGCTTCTGGTGTTCGGATCATTGACGCTGAAACACATGAAGTGACTGAGTACCAGGCCAGAATTATTTTTTGTAACGCTTCTGCCCTTAGTACAACTCAGATTCTACTAAATTCAACCTGCGAACGTTTTCCTGACGGACTCGGAAATGACAGCGGTGAATTGGGACATAACCTGATGGATCATACCTATCGGATTGGGGCAATGGGCGAGTCTGATGATTTTGAAGATCGTTATTTCAAAGGGCGAAGGCCAAACGGGATATACATTCCTCGCTACGTCAACCTGCCTGATCAACCCCAGTCGGATGATTTCGTTCGCGGATTTGGTTTCCAGGGAGGAGCCGGACGTGCCAACTGGTCGAGAGGTACCAACGAAGAGGATTTTGGAGGGGAATTCAAAGACAATTTAATGAAACCGGGCCCATGGGAATTTTTCATCACAGGTTTTGCCGAATGCCTGCCGTATCATGAAAACAAAGTATTTCTGGACAGGGATAACCTGGATCATTGGGGTCAGCCTACACTTGCGATCGATGCGGAATGGAAAGAGAATGAACTCGCCCTGAACAGAAAAATCAGGGAAGATGCCAGAGAAATGCTGGAACGAGCCGGGTTAAAAAATATCGTTGATTTTGACAATAACCATGAAATGGGGTACGGAATCCATGAAATGGGTACTGCCCGAATGGGGAATGATCCCGAAACGTCTGTATTAAATGCCACCAATCAGGTTCATGCCTGCAAAAATGTATTTGTGACCGATGGCGCCTGCATGACATCTTCATCCTGTGTAAATCCCTCCCTCACCTACATGGCAATAACGGCACGGGCTGCAAACCATGCCGTATCTGAACTCAAAAATAATAACCTCTGAATCCATGAAAAGAAGAGATGCGATAAAAAAGTCTGCT
>SLKH01000127.1 GCA_007134665.1 Balneolaceae bacterium | reverse complement strand
TTTTTTAAATAAAAGAAATACTATGACAAAATTAGGATTTAATCTCTTAACCTGGTCTGCCAAAGTTTCTGAAGATCTTTACCCCATAACTGACCGGTTAAAGGAAATTGGGTATGATGGAGTAGAAATCTTTGTTGGTGTATCGGATATGGATGCTTATAAAGCTTTCGGAAAACATGCCAAAAGCGTGGATATGGAAGTTACCACGGTCATCGGGCTTGGCCCGGATGAAAACCCGATAAGTGCGGATGCAGCTGTGAGGAATAAGGCTGTTGATCGCATTAAATGGTTTGTAGATTGTGCAGAAGCTATTGACTCCAGGCTTATCGGCGGGCCCCTTCACTCCGCATTTGCGACATTTTCAAATCAGGCACCACAGGAAGAAGAGTATCAAAGGAGTGCAGAAGTACTTTCAGAAGCTGCAGAATATGCTGCGGAAGCCGATGTGATTTTATCAGTGGAGGCAATTAACAGATTTGAATGTTATCTGTGTAATACAGTCGCACAGATGAAAGACATCGTAACAAGGGTTGATCATCCGAATGTAAATGCCCATTATGATACACATCATGCCAACATTGAAGAGAAAGATATAATTCAATCGATTCATGATGTCGCTCCGGTAGTAGGACATATTCATCTCAGTGAAAACGATCGCGGAACGCCCGGTGATGGCCATATTCCCTGGGATGATGTATTTAAAGCCATTAAGGAAATCAATTACGAAGGGTGGCTGACCATCGAAGCTTTTACGCGCAATGATGTAGACTTTGCCAATTCTATCAATGTGTGGAGAGAGTATTCAAAACCCTGGGATATCGCTGAAAAGGGTTTTGAGCTCATTAAAAAATTACAAGAAAAGCACAACCTGTAAAACTGAGGAGTTACCCCGTAATTTTCCGGTAAGAATTGGTAATTTCTGTATTAAAGATATGGTTTCCTCAAGTGGGAAAGCATTAATTTGGTAATTTTCCTGTTTGAATAAATAATCCTTCGTGTTTTTTTCAGTTTAAATAACCATATAACATTATAAACCATCTTTTATGGAAATTTTTGGCAAAATTTTAGGGTAACTCCTCGTAAAAACTGTTTAGGTTATGAATTTTAAATGTGATGAATTGAATAAATTCATCCAAACAAAAGGTAATTATCCGCTTCTGGATTGTAAATTGTCGATTGAACTCTATATGAATTGCAGGTGGATGCAGTAAAAAAACGTCTTGCAAAACAGGTAGCCGAAACCATGAAAGGTATCTGGAATTCAGGTATGACCACGGCTACCGGTGGAAACATTTCAGTAAAGGATAGTGAAGGGAATACCTGGGCAACACCAAGTGGTGTTGATAAGGGTGTGTTGACTTACAAGGATATTGTTTGTATCAGTCCTGATGGTGATGTTATAAGTTCCAGAGGATATTCACCGACTTCCGAATTTTCATTTCACCGTGCAATCTACGAAACCAGGCCTGACCTGAAAGCTGTTATTCACGCTCATCCGCCGGCCCTGGTTTCATTTAGCCTGGCAGGAAAAGTTCCGGAACTCCATCTCATTCCGCAAATCCAGCGAATCTGTGGTTCAGCAGGCTTTGCTCCTTATAAAATCTCCGGCAGTGAAGACCTCGCAGAACGGGTAGCTGAACAAGTTAAGGATGGACATAACTGTATCATCATGGAAAATCATGCTACGGTTGTTGCCGGTTCAACACTCGATGAGGCTTACCAACGGTTTGAAGCTTTTGAAACCTGTGCAAAAATCATCATCAATGCGAAGAGATTAGGTAATCTGAAGAATTTTCAAAATGTTTCTGAAATAACCGGGGAACCGGGTTTGAAAGAATACATGTCAGGATCTGAGCCTGGTCGTCACCAGGCGGAAATAGCCGCAAGAGATCGTATCTGTGAATTTGCAGAGAGGGCTTGCAGGCATAATCTGCTGTTAAGTTCAATCGGTGCGATAAGTGTTCGTTTGGAGAAAGGTGATTTTATCATCACTCCTGGGGGTAAAGATCGAAGATATTTAAAAGCAGGTGATCTTGTCAGGATTACAGACGGTTATAAAGAACCTGGAATACAACCTGATATTTCCTGGCTGTTGCATATGGAGATCTATAACCAGCATCCGGAAGTGAGTACTGTTATCACATCTTGTGCTCCATATAGTATGGCGTTTGGTTTGACCGGTACTGAAATAGATATCAAAACATCACCCGAAGGTTTTGTTTTGCTTCGTAATGTTATTAATCTGGCAGATGTGAATCCATGGGTGAACAGCCGTGAAGTTGCTGCACGTCTATCGGAGGATGCACCTTGCATTCTTGCAGAAAATCAAGCTCTTATTGTTACCGGAAAAAAAATTCTGCAGGCATTTGAACGGCTTGAAGTTACTGAGTTTACCGCGAGGTCACTTATTGATAGTTTGCCGATTGAGGGGGCAAAACGGCTCAGTGAAAAAAGGCTTAAAGAACTAAAAGACAAATTTTTAGCGATATAATTTGAGTTAATGTTCTAAACTTTTATAGTTTAATATGATTAGTTAAAATTTGAGTGTCAGTAGATTAAGATTCTGAGTGTCTCTATAAGTGTGAATAAAAGCACGATTTTCAGATCTACTTTTAACCTGCATACATTCCAAAGTGGATTCAAAATGATCTTTGTGGGATCTGATCGTATATAACACTGAATAATTCAAAACAAATTTTTTAAAACTGATTTTATGAAAACTTCTCTCTTATCTGTGATTACGGCATTCGCCATACTTTTGGCTGGTTGCGGGAATGGTGAAACCGCTCAGGAAACAGCTCCGGTTCAGGAAGTTGGAAATGAGTTTGTATCGATATTTAATGGCCAGGATTTGTCTGGCTGGGTTGGTGATGAACGGTTCTGGAGTGTTGAAAACGGTGCCATTATTGGTGAAACAAGTGAAGATAATGCGACGGAAAGGAACACATTTTTAATCTGGGAAGATGGCGAGCCATCAGACTTTGAGCTTCGGTTTGAATACAGGTTTATCATTGTAAGCGATGATGAATACGGAAATTCTGGTATCCAGTTTCGTTCAGAGCAGTTTACTGATGAAGATAATCCGGAACTCATCTATCGGGTGCGTGGTTACCAGGCGGATTTTGCAATTAGTGGCTGGATTCCGGGTATTCAATACGAGGAAGCCGGCAGGGGAATTTTGGCACGCAGAGGTCAAAGCGTTCTCATAGATTCTGACGGTGAGAGCCATGAAGAACGATTTGCAGAAGAGGATGAGCTGGGTGAATATATTAATATTCATTCCGACTGGAACGATTATCACGTATATGCTAATGGAGATACCATGCGGTCATACATCAATGGCCAGTTAATGCATGAATTTGTTGATCAGTCTCCGGAAGCGCGTCACCAGGGAATTCTCGCATTTCAGCTTCACAGCGGCCCGCCGATGAGGGTGGAACTCAGAAATATTGAGTTGAAAGAATTGAATTGATTGTTAAGTAAATGTCTCGTCATCATAATATATGTGCTGAATAAATTTGATGACGGACTTTATTGATACTGGTGTGGATTATCATCAGTAAAACATTGATAATTAAAAGTGAAATATTAATATAGAATTACAGGTAATGTCTACAGAAAAAAATTATCTTGATGTAATTGATAACGAAACAAAAAATAAAAGTACTGTTGACAAGTATTTCAGACAAGTTGAAAGCAAATGGGAAGA
>SLKH01000022.1 GCA_007134665.1 Balneolaceae bacterium | reverse complement strand
GGTACCATTTGGTTTCTGACCTTTGTAATGGGCGTGGCAGCGGCCGGTATCGGTTTCTCCATATCACACGATGCCCTTCATGGTGCCTATTCATCCAGCAATGCCGTAAACCGCACGCTTGGCTATACGTTCGACATGCTCGGGGCAAACGGATATATCTGGAAAATTACCCACAACATCATCCATCACACCTATACTAACATCCATGGGCACGATGAAGATCTTGAAGTAGCTGGGTTTATCCGGCTATCCCCGCATTCCGAATTCAAGATGATCCACCGGGTTCAGCACGTGCTTGCATTTTTTGCCTACAGCCTGGCAATGGTTTTCTGGGTTTTCGTCAAAGACTATAAAAATTTTCTGAAACCGAACATTGGCCCTTATAACAATAAAAATCATCCGGTTAGTGAGTGGATTATTCTGATTGTAACCAAAGCGGCATTTTACACCTACATGCTTGTGTTGCCAATACTGCTGCTAGATATCACCTGGGTTCATCTATTGATTGGATTTTTAACCCTTCATCTGACCGCCGGACTGATTGTCGGGATTATTTTTCAGCTTGCCCATGTGGTTGAGGAGACCGATCATCCCCTGCCCGATGAAAAGAATATGATCGATGAACACTGGATGATCCACGAAATGTTGACCACAAATAATTTTGCCCGCAATAACAAGGCGCTCTGCTGGTTTGTGGGCGGACTCAATTTCCAGATTGAACACCACCTGTTTCCAAAAGTTTGCAGTATCCATTATCCTGCCATCAGCCCGATCGTGGAGCAAACGGCCCATGAGTTTAACATCCCATACAATCATCACGATACTTTTTTTGAAGCGGTTTCTTCTCACTACAGAACCCTCAAAAAGTTTGGAGATCCGGATTTTGAATACTCTGATGCTGCAGAAGCCGTGCATTGAGACTCCTCTCTGCGTTCGCTCCGCTCACTTATGGGACGGTCTCAACCGGGATCATTCAGAACAAAAGTCCTGCTGAGGCGACCATACCTCAGATGAGTATTTACCCGAAAGAGTAGCCTGTGGTGCTAAACTCTCTTCTATGTTATTCTTCTACCCTGGATTACCTGAAGTAATATTGCTATGACAGCGATAACCAACAGAATATGGATAATACCCCCGGTACTGTATCCAACAAAACCGACTAACCAGGCGATTACTAAAATAACAGCAACGAGATATAATAAATTTCCCATGATATTTGGTGTTTTATCTTGAGGTTAATTGGCAGGATTAGTAGTTAAAAAGATATCATTCAATGATCCTGCAAGATCATCTATTTTGCTTTCCCTCTTTAATATGTCAGGAATAAAGCTGAGAAGCATTATACAGTGGTAACAGGGAGTTATATATTTTACAGGTCCCCGTTTTTTCCCTTCGGGAATAATTGTCATTGTTCCAATGACAATTTTGGGTTTAATAAATCCCATAAAGGGAGAGCAGCTATGACAAGTAATAATTCAGATCGTTGTAAGTAATCAACGCTTTTCCGAGCCAAGACTTCACAGAAGAAGGAAAGATGACGAGCGCCGAATGAATAGTTTTTATTTACCGATTATTCGCCAGTGAAGCATCAGGCATACGATCATACTCATCTTAATTTCGTAATCGAACGCTTATTAAAGTAAAAAAATATGTGATTTGTGTAACAGTATCAGAAGTAAATACAACGGTTTGCCGGTACTTATATAGTATTTTGTTTTTGTTTTGTGCGATCCCATCATGTAAATCACGAAATTATGGATAAACGGAATAGCGATCATCCCGGAAAATCAAAACAAAAAAAACGTTTGCAAAATATCTCACGGGTGATTGATGAGAATCAAGAAATTGAAAAGAAATATATACAGGTAACATCAGAATTAAACCTTCTGAAAGATCGCATGCAAAATCTAATTCATGATTTACGTGGCCCTCTTGGTGGCATTACCGGGATGTTAGACCTGATGATTATCAAAGGTGAAGAACAGTTGGAAGTTCAGACCCGTGATCTGAACATGATCAGGGAATCTGCCCAATCTTTATTGGACCTTGTAAATAGTACATCGATGTCAGGGGGGACTCAAAACAGTTTGAATGGCAGCAAAAAAATCGATCGAAACCTTTCCTCCGCTTTGATGGAGGTTAATCGCTTATATCTACCCATGGCACAAAACAAAGGCATATTACTATCGCTGAGAACCCAGATCAAAAAAGAGATACTGCTGCACCTCAATTTTTTTATAAATCTGATACAGGTTATTGGTAACCTGGTTGCAAATGCAATCAAATTCACTCCCGTAGGTGGCTCCGTTGATGTTTATAGCACCATGGGGGCAGAAGAAAATCACAGCATATTTTATGTGACTGTTACTGATAACGGAAAAGGCATGTCTCCCGATCAGGTATCCGCATTTAACCGGGGTAAACCGGTATCAAGATCGATGGGAACCAATGGGGAAGAAGGATATGGTATCGGCCTTCAGCACGTTCAGGAGATGGTTTCAGAAGACGCCGGCCAGATAGTAGTTAAAAGCAAAAAAGGCTCCGGAACAACTTTTTCATTAACCTTTCCACTTTCTGATCTGAATTTTATAGGGGAGAATTCAGATTTGTCTGCCGCTACAAACAGTATTTTGCCTGTTAATGGCTACAAAAGCTAATATGGCTTACACTCTCATTACATTTGTTCCATCGACACTCCTTTTTCTCGCAATAATTGTTCCTGACATTGAGAAAATCACTTAACTAAGACCTGTGATCATATGTGTCCAAAACGTTTTGGACAGCTATGACCTGTGATATATGTAAAAATTTAAACATCGCGCATAATGCATCACAGTATCAATGTTCCCAATTTAAAATTGCAAAAAGCATTTAACACTATGCGATTAATCGTGTTTAAACAACAGAGAAAATTATGAAACAAACGGTAGGCAGTATATTGTGTGTCGGCGGGTTGATCGGAGTCTTATTTTTTGGATATCAATACCTGGAAGACTCTGAATCTTTTTCAATTCTTGGAGCAGACATTGCTGTGAGCACAGGTGATTATGTTCCGATTTTGATATCGATAATTGTACTTGTGGTTGGTTTGGTTATTTATCGATCCAAATAAACCAAAACAGGGCTGTTTTTACATGATTTGATTCTAATAACTCAGCTATCCTTTAAATTTTGAGACGGGAGTGAACTTTGATGAAAGCATTTCATAAAAACTTAATTCTGACACTTTTTGCAGTCCTTTTGGTTTCTGCATGCAGCATTCAGCAAAGTGCAATAACCGGAGACAAGCGGGCATACGGTTATAGCTGGGAACAGGAAAAACAGATTGGGAAAGATGCTGATCAGCAAATTCAGCAGCATTTTGGATTGTATGATAATGATGCACTTCAACAGTATGTTGAAAAAATAGGCCAAGAGATGCTGGCTGTAAGCCACATGCAAAGAGAGGATACACCCGCTACCTATAAGGATACCGAGTTTCACTTTCGCCTTTTAGACAGTCCGGTCGTTAATGCATTTGCATTACCCGGAGGGTACATTTATGTAACCAGGGGATTGTTATCTCATCTTGACAACGAAGCACAGCTCGCCGTGGTGCTGGGGCATGAAATTGGCCATGTGGCTGCACGTCATGCGTCTCAACGCGCATTTGAGCAGCAGTTGGGACAGATTGCTCTCATCGGTGGAGCCATAGCCGGTCAACATTTTCTTGGAATTCCCGGAGGTG
>SLKH01000032.1 GCA_007134665.1 Balneolaceae bacterium | reverse complement strand
TTCAGGAGTTTGGTTTTCAAAATCTCGCAATAGATCCTCTGACTTCATTTATGAACAAAAATCTTTCATGAATTTCAAAATGTCTTGGCCAATTATGGGCGATATGTACTGGTTTTAAAAAAATTGCTCTGATTGATTTCAGGCATTGATCTATATTCCTTATCTTATAGACTTGTTTTCACTGACAATTATTCAGAAAACAGATGAAATTTATCTTATTTTAATGGGGTCAATTCTTGTATGATTAGTGGCAATCTCATATATAAATCTTACTTTTTTATTGCATGTATCGCCTTTCTAAAGAAACTACACGGTACAGGCCGGCGACAACGTACTATTGAAGAATCACCTCTTTGAGTTGTATTTACTCATTTTACAATGGTAACCAAAGATCACCGGAAAGAACACACAATTTATCGGTAAGGGTTACCGGTAACCAGTGAAGTGATTAACTCAACACAGTTTCGGAATGATACGTCTTCGGCATTCATAACCGGTTTATCTTTGGAAACAGAGAATCATATTCTAATTATTTTTATCCTCAACTGAACATTAACGATGACTCATCAACAACGACCAGGAAAACAGGGGCTTTATAACCCTATCCATGAACATGATGCCTGTGGGATTGGCTTTGTCGTGAATATGAACGGCAAACAGTCTCATCAGATTCTGCAACAGGCGATCACCGTATTAAACAATCTTGACCACCGGGGTGCCACCGGCAGTGAACCAAACAGCGGGGATGGTGCAGGTATTCTCATTCAGATTCCTCATAAATTTCTAAAACAATCGTGTGAAGGTATTGGATTTGATCTGCCTGGACCCGGAAAGTACGGAGTTGGTATGCTTTTTTTACCGGGGGAACGTGAAGACCGACGGATGTGCGAAAAAATTGTTCAGAAAGTTATTGAAGAAGAAGGACTGGAAATTCTTGGATGGCGAAAAGTCCCGACCGACAACTCCAGCCTTGGAAATTCAGCTCGATCGAGCGAACCGTCTGTCCGACAAATTTTTATTAAACGGGATAAACGCTTTAAATCGGACCTGGACTTTGAACGCAAACTTTTTATTGTTCGGCGGCGGGCTACAAAAGCAGTTGAAGATTCCAAATACAAAATAAGGGAGAAGGAATTCTTTTACTTTGCGAGCCTGTCAGCACGAACCCTCATTTACAAGGGAATGCTGACAACGAAACAGCTCGACGGCTTCTATCCGGAACTGCGTGATCCCAGCATGGAGTCTGCACTTGCACTGGTTCATTCACGGTTCAGCACCAACACTTTCCCAAGCTGGGAACTGGCACACCCGTACAGGTTTGTAATTCATAATGGTGAAATTAATACAATGCGCGGGAACCAGAACTGGATGCATGCGCGTCAGAAGCAGTTTAAATCGGATTTGTTTGAAACGGATTTGAAAAACGTGTACCCGATTATTCAGGAAGGTGGCAGCGACTCGGCAAGGTTCGATAACTGCATGGAATTCCTCTATCTCGCAGGCCGCTCACTTCCGCATGTGATGATGATGATGATCCCGGAGCCATGGGAAAAGCATAATAAGATGGATGACAAGCTGAGTGCATTCTACGAATACCATAGCTGCCTGATGGAACCCTGGGACGGGCCGGCTTCTATTGCATTTACAGATGGTAAAGTTGTTGGAGCCACACTCGACCGGAATGGACTTCGCCCTTCACGCTATTATGTTACACGAGACGATATTGTTGTGCTTGCATCTGAAGTCGGGGTACTGAGTATTCCACCCGAAGATGTAGTCAAAAAAGAGCGCCTGCAGCCCGGGCGTATGCTGCTTATTGATACAGAAGAAGGCCGGATCATCAGTGATGAGGAAATCAAACAACAAATAGCTTCGGAACAACCCTACAGGGAATGGCTTGAGAAAAACCTGGTAAAATTTGACCGGTTAACCGAGGAGCTGGAATTTACTGAGCCAGACAGCAGCCACGAAGACATTGTTCACAGACAAAAAGTATTTGGTTATACCTGGGAAGATTTAAAAATCAACGTTGGCCCTATGGCTGAGAATATGCTGCAACCTGTTGGGTCGATGGGAAATGATGCACCTATTGCTGCACTCTCCAACCAGCCTCAGTTGCTCTACAACTATTTCAAACAATTATTTGCCCAGGTCACTAATCCGCCGATCGATCCGATTCGTGAAGAGTTGATTACATCAACAGAAACATTGCTTGGATCACAGGGAAATATACTGGATCCGGGGCCGGAATCATGTCGCCAGATTGAGCTGAAAACTCCAATTATGACGAATGATGAACTCGATTTATTAAAGAAAATGGACCTCGATGGGTTCAGGGCTGAAGTACTTCCTATTCTGTTTGAAACCGGATCAGGAGGAAAAGGACTTGAAAAAGCTCTCGATGAGCTGTTCAATGCAGCTAATAAAGCCATTGAAAAAGGCGCCAATATCTTGGTTTTGAGTGACCGTGACTTTGATAGTAAAAAAGCACCTATTCCTGCACTTTTAGCTGTTTCAGGGCTTCACCATCACCTGATCCGGACAGGAGACCGGACGGAAACATCGATCGTTCTTGAATCAGGTGAACCTCGCGAAACTCATCATTTCTGCACCCTGCTTGGATACGGTGTTGATGCAGTTAATCCTTACATGGCATACGAAAGTCTCTACGACCTGATCCGTGAGGGACTGCTGCAGAATATCAGCTTTGAACAAGCGGTGAAAGGTTATAATAAAGCAGCCGTCAAAGGAATCGTGAAAGTGATGTCTAAAATGGGCATCTCGACTATCAAATCATACCGGGGAGCCCAAATATTTGAAGCGCTCGGAATAAGTCAGGATGTAATTGATAAATATTTCACCTGGACCGACTCAAGAATTGGAGGAGTTGATCTTGACACGATTGCAAAAGAAGCAGAACTACGACATAAACGGGCATATCCGAATGTACAACTCAACGGGCAGGTACTCGAGGAAGGAGGCCAGTACAAATGGCGTAAAAATGGGGAATACCACATGTATAACCCGGAAACTGTACACCTGTTACAGTTTGCCAGTAAAACCGGTGATTATGAACTATACAAAGAATATGCCAGTAAGCTTGACAACCAGCTTGACCCGCCACCAACCCTGAGGCATCTTCTCGATTTTGACTTTGCCAATGAACCGATTCCAATCGAAGAGGTGGAATCCGTAGAATCGATCTGCAGACGCTTTAAAACAGGTGCCATGTCGTATGGATCTATCAGCAGGGAAACACATGAAGCCATGGCAATTGCGATGAACCGAATCGGCGGCAAAAGCAACAGCGGTGAAGGTGGTGAAGATTCTGCCCGGTATACTCCGGACATGAATGGTGATCTGCGAAATAGTAAAATCAAACAGGTCGCATCCGGCCGATTTGGTGTTACCAGTGAGTACCCAAACAGCGCTGATGAAATCCAGATCAAAATGGCACAAGGAGCCAAGCCGGGCGAAGGCGGTGAACTGCCGGGGCGCAAGGTATATCCATGGATTGCTGATGTGCGGATGTCAACTCCCGGAGTAGGGCTTATCTCCCCACCGCCCCATCACGATATTTATTCAATTGAGGATCTTGCCCAACTGATCCACGACCTGAAAAATGCCAACAAGAACGCTAAAATCAATGTTAAACTGGTTTCACTCGTAGGTGTTGGCACGATTGCAGCTGGTGTTGCAAAAGGAAAAGCCGACGTCATCCTGATCAGCGGCCA